>JASLEQ010000812.1 GCA_030151135.1 Candidatus Sulfotelmatobacter sp.
AATCGCATGGGCGATTGATGTCATAAATCGCGTATCCCATGTTGCCGCGGGTATTCAGCGACTGCCGCTCGATATTAATTCCGCGGTCGGCCAGAATATCGTTGATGGCGCGAAGAATGCCCGGCACATTGTGATGGATGTGCATCAATCGGAACGATCCCTCTTCATAGTCGAGATGGCACGATGGAAAGTTCACGCTGAGGGTTGAATCACCCGTATTCACATAGTCCACCAGCTTCGCCGATACGAATGATCCGATATTGTGCTGCGCCTCCTCGGTCGATCCGCCGATGTGCGGTGTCAGGATCACATTGGGCAGGCCTTGCAGCGCGCTCTTGAACTCGGCGCCAGACTCCGGCTCCGACGGAAAAACATCAATCGCACAGCCCGCGACCTTACCCGATTTCAAGCAGGCCGCGAGCGCCTCATGATCGACCACGAACCCCCGGCTCAGGTTCAGGAAGCACGCGCCCTCTTTCATGGCGCTGAACTCTTCGGCGCCAAACAAGTTCTTGTTCTGCGGCTTACCGTCTACATGCAGCGTGACCACGTCTGCTTCCTGCAGCAGTTCGCGGAAGCTTACGGCGCGGGCATTGCCACGGGCGAGCACATGCGCGCTGTCATAGAAGATGACGCGCATGCCCATGGCCTCGGCGAGATCAGACAACTGCGAGCCAATCTTGCCATATCCGACAATGCCGAGGGTCAAGCCGCGAACCTCGTGTGCTCCCGCCGCCGACTTGTTCCACACCCCGCGGTGCATCTCAGTGGACGCCGTGAAGGTCCGGCGCAGCAGCAGGATAATCTCCCCTATGGCCAACTCGGCCACGGAACGCGAGTTCGAGTGTGGATCGTTGAATACCGCAATTCCGCGCTCATTCGCCGTCTTCTGATCGATCTTGTCGACGCCGATGCAGAACGCACCCACGGCTACCAATGCAGATCCGGCATCCAGCACCGATTGCGAAACACGCGTCTTTGAACGCACCCCTAGCACAGAGACGCCGCCGATTTTCTGCGTCAGCTCACGTTCATCGAGCGCCGGTTTCAATGACTCAACTTCGTATCCCGCGTCGCGAAACACCTGCACCGCGACCGCGCTGATGTTTTCCAGCAACAAGGCCTTCAAGCGTCCTCCAGGATGTAAGGGATCAGACAAGATTATAACGAGTCGCCAGCTGCGACCTGTGAGGCCATGCCCCCATGTCACTCGGGCATCCCTCGGAGAATCCGGCAAGAAGTTCCCTTAAAAAGGCAAAAGAAGGATTCGCGGCAGGAATATTCTTATTACAGATGAAAGATGAAAGCGGCAAGAACCGCGAGGAGAGAGAGATGCAGAAACGAAAACTTGGAAAAAGTAATCTGGAGGTTTCGGCAATCGGCCTGGGCTGCATGGGACTGAGCTTCGGATTTGGACCGGCCGTCGACAAGCAGCAGGGGATCTCGCTGATCCGTGCGGCGGTGGAGCGCGGAGTGACGTTCTTCGATACCGCCGAAATCTATGGAGCCTTTACCAATGAAGAACTTGTCGGCGAGGCGCTGGCGCCCTTCCGCAATCAAGTGGCGATTGCAACCAAGTTCGGATTCAAAATCGATGCCGCAGGAAAGCAGGCTGGCCTCGATAGTCGGCCCGAGCACATTAAAGAAGTTGCTGAGGGCTCGCTGAAACGCCTGAAGACCGACGTCATCGACCTGTTTTATCAGCACCGCGTCGATCCGAATGTCCCGATCGAGGATGTTGCTGGCGCGGTGAAAGACTTGATCCAGCAGGGCAAAGTGAAGCACTTCGGACTGTCCGAGGCGGGAGTGCAGGTAATCAGGCGCGCGCATAAAGTGCAGCCCGTCACTGCTCTGCAGAGCGAATACTCGCTTTTCTGGAGGGAACCGGAAGAGGCGATTCTGCCGGCGCTCGAAGAACTCGGAATCGGGTTCGTCCCCTTCAGTCCTTTAGGCAAAGGCTTCCTGACTGGAGCCATCACCGCCGAAACTCAATTTGACAAGACTGATTTCCGCGCTATCGTCCCGCGATTCTCTGAGGAAAACCGGAAAGCAAACCAGGCGTTGGTCGACCTGGTTGGCAGGTTCGCCAAGCAGAAGAAAGCGACGCCCGCTCAGATTGCGCTGGCGTGGCTTCTTGCGCAAAAGCCCTGGATCGTTCCCATCCCTGGCACCACAAAACTGCATCGATTAGAGGAGAATCTCGGCGCCGTAAATATCCAACTCACGGCCGAGGAGCTTCGCGACCTGGGAACTACGGCGGCAAAAATTCCGGTGCAGGGTGAGCGCTATCCGGAAGCGATGCAGCGCATGATCAACCGGTGAGCAGAGGTCCAAATTCAGATAAAACGTCCTACGACGTCAATCCGAATTAAAGAGATAAGGGTTGGAGCCGTTCCGCAAAGGAGTTCCTATGCCAGTCCAGGTCGATTCGTTGAAACAGAATCTCTCGAAACATAGCGAAATTAAGATCTCTGTCACCGGACGAAAAACCGGACGCAAGAGTTCCCGTCCAGTGTGGTTCGTCCTTGACGGGGATGATCTTGATCTGCTGCCGGTCACCGGATCCGAGACGCAGTGGTATCAAAACGTGGTCAAAAATCCCAGGATAGAAGTAGAAGCAGGCGGCACGAAGGCCGAATTCAAGGCTATCCCGGTTACGGACCCTTCGGAAGTCGCCGCCGTCGCCGAGAAATTCCGCAAGAAGTACGGGCCCGGCGACGTGAAAAAATACTATTCGAAGCTCGAGGTCGCCGTGCTGGTTCCGCTGAAATGAAACTTTGCGCAGTGAAGGAGGCGGTATTCTCGAAATCTTGAAAACGGACGGGAAGACTGGATCGGCGAGGCGCGCTAGCCGTGTAAAACAAAACACGCCGGATGTAACGAATCTGGCGCAATTGCTGGCCGCGTATGCTCCGCATGATGGCAGCTTCGAGCAACGCGTTCCTGGGGTGATGGTCAGCCGCATTTCACAAACCACTAAGGAATGCGTACACGCTTTGCGGGTCTCGTCGTTGTGCATTGTCGCTGGCGGCGAAAAGACTGTGACCGTCGGCGATCAGGTCTATCGCTACGATGCCTCGCAGATGATTGTGTTCTCGGTGGCTTTACCCGTAGCATCGCAGGTCACCCAGGCCGCTCCCTCGCATCCTTATCTTTCATTGCGGCTCGAGCTTGATCCGCGAAAGATTGCGGAACTTGTGCTGAAGGTTTATCCGCGTGGACTGCCTGCCGTGCAGGAGCGAAGCGCGGTTTATCTCACGCCGGCCGAAGACAGCTTCATCGATGCAGCGATCCGGCTCATGGAGTGCCTGGCCAATCCTGGTGACGTCGAGCTTCTCGCGCCCCTCATTGTGGATGAAATTCTGATCCGGCTGCTGCGCAGTCCGATTGGAGTCCGCGTGGCGCAGATGGGCCTTGCCGAATCGACTGTTCAACGCGTGCAAAGCGCAATTGCGTGGCTGCGAGAAAATTACGCGCAGCCTATGCGCGTTGAAGAACTGGCCGACTTGGTGCACATGAGCGTGTCCTCGTTTCACGAGCACTTCAAGGCGGTCACATCGATGAGCCCGCTGCAGTATCAGAAAGTGCTGCGGCTGCAGGAGGCGCGGCGGCTGATGTTCGGCTCAATGATGGACGCCGGCAATGCGAGTCAGCGCGTCGGCTATTTGAGCGCGTCCCAGTTCAGCCGCGAATACAGTCGATTCTTCGGAACAGCACCCACACGGGACATTGCGCGGTTGCGGCAGGACTCTCAAGTCTGGGCTTGATGAACTTCTGCACCACCGATGCACGCGGACTTCCCGGATCTTTCTCAGCCGCGCGTCGTCAGGACAGCATTTGAAAAGCCGGTAGGGATGCTTCGACTATTCGCTCAGCATGATGCTTGCGGGATTTGGGTAACAACTGAGGGCTGAGGGCTAAAAAGTAAGAGAGTTCCGAGGTGGTGTGGGGTCCATTCGTCTCGGCCAGTAGCTCGCTGATTGACCCTCGCTCGACCTGCTCAGCTCTGTCTTTGCAGACTGCGCTGTGCGATCTTGAGCTCGGGCTCCGGGCTCACCGCCA
>JASLEQ010000813.1 GCA_030151135.1 Candidatus Sulfotelmatobacter sp.
CCGGAGAACGAATTGAAGGCAAGGGTGGACTTCATCTATGACCAGGAACTCCCTGAACGAGATGCTGACAAGTTTTGGCAGCACGTGGGCAAGAAACGGAATGGCTCCATGGAAAGTTTCGTCGGAAAACGAAAAGCGATGGAGGAAGCCGTATCGCAGATCGTTTCAACGACCGACTCGCCAGAGGTAAAGCTCCGAAAAATATACGACCGCGTACAGAAACTTCGCAACACCTCTTACGAGATTCGCAAGACCGAGCAGGAAGAGAAACGCGACAAGGAAAAAGAGGCCACGAACGTTGAAGATGTCTGGAAGCGAGGCTATGGCAATGGTGTCCAATTGACATGGCTCTTTCTTGGATTGGCGCGGGCCGCGGGATTCGAAGCTTATGGGTGCTGGGTTTCCGACCGAAGACAGTACTTTTTCAATCCCAACCTGATGAAGAGCGGAGAACTCGATGCGAATGTCGTGCTGGTCAAGGTAAATGGCAAGGACGTCTACTTCGATCCGGGCGGGGCCTACACTCCGTACGGGATGCTCACCTGGTCGGAAACTGGCGTTGTGGGGCTTCGGCTCGACAGCGACGGAGGGAAATGGATCCATACTGCCATGCCGGAGCCGACTGAGTCACAGGTTCGACGCGAGGCCGCGCTCAAGCTAAGCGATACCGGCGACATGGAAGGTAAGGTGACAGTCACCTACACGGGACTGGAGGCCATGTACCAGCGTCAGGAGCAACGCAATGAGGATGATGCGTCCCGAAAAAAACATCTAGAGGATGACTTGAAGGAACAAATTCCTGCCGCATCCGAGGTAGATTTAACAGCGCAGCCAGACTGGGGCAGCAGCGAGGCCCCGCTCGTCGCTGTTTTTGACCTTAAGATTCCTGGTTGGGTTTCGAGCGCAGGAAAGCGAGCTCTGTTGCCGGTTGGGTTTTTTACTACGCACGAGAAACAGGTTTTTGAACATACCACTCGCGTACACCCAATTTACTTCAAGTATCCGTACGAAAAGATCGACGACGTAACCATAGAACTTCCTTCCGGCTGGAAGGTCAGCAATGCGCCGTCGCCAAAAACGCAGGACGGGAAAGTCATCATTTATGAAATGAAAGTGGAGAATGGCAAAGGGACGTTGCACATAACCCGCCGTCTTAACTCAGACATCCTTTTGCTTGACCCCAAGTACTACGCTTCCTTACGCAACTTCTTCCAGGTGGTGAGAACCGGTGATGAACAACAGGTGCTTCTGGAACCAGCTGAAGCTTCGGCCAGTAACTGAATTGGGAAAGCTGTATCGCGTGCTCGGCTTCGCACTCATGTTCTGCATATCGTGCGTTGCCGCAGATGCTCCGCAGTGGATGCATACGGCTGCGGCTGCTCCGCTTCCAGCATATGACCAAAAAACGACTGCCGTTTTGCTCTATTCGTCCACCGATGTCACCGTCATATCGGTAGATAAAATCAAAACTACTGTACGCGAAGCTTACAAGATCATGCGTCCAGATGGACGATCGCGCGGCAAGGTTCACGTTTATTTCAATCCACAGCGAAAAATAAAAAGTCTGCACGGATGGTGCATTCCTGCCGCGGGCAAAGACTTCGAGGTGAAAGACAAGGACGCGACCGAGATTGCCCTTGAGTTAGTGGGAGCAGAACTTATCGATGATACGAAGTACAAGGTCATCGATATCCCAGCGTCTGATCCCGGCAACGTGATCGGTTACGAATATGAAGTCGAGGAAAGACCTTTTTTCCTCCAGGAAATGTGGGCATTCCAAGAATCTGATCCCGTGCGCGAAAGTCACTATTCCCTGCAACTTCCGTCAGGATGGGAGTACAAGGCGTCGTGGATGAATCACGCAGAGGTCGAGCCGGTGAAAGGGGGGAACAATTCTTGGCAATGGCAGGTGACAGACGTCGCTGCCATTCGCCACGAGGAGGCAATGCCTGCGTTCCAAGGAATTGCCGGGCAATTGGTGATCACATTGTTTCCCGCAGGAGGGAAGGCTCCAACCGGATTTGCCGAGTGGCAGGATTTAGGAAAGTGGGTCAATGCACTGCTCGCGGGACGTGGCGATGCTTCTCCGGAGATAAAACAGGAGGTGGCATCACTGACCGCCGGCAAGAGTACTCAACTGGAGAAGATGCAGGCGATCGCGCACTTCGTGCAGCACGATATCCGTTATGTGGCTATTGAACTTGGAATTGGCGGTTGGCAGCCTCATCCCGCTGCGGAGGTCTTTGCCCATCGTTATGGCGATTGCAAAGACAAAGCCCTGCTGACGCGGGCTATGCTCAAAGAAATTGGGATCGATTCGTTCCAGGTAGCAATTAATACCCGGCGAGGGACAATTCTGGCCTCGACGCCGCCCCACAATTACGCGTTCAACCACAATATCATCGCAGTGAAATTGCCTGACGGGATGAATGATCCCTCGCTGATAGCGACAGTACAACTTCCCAAGCTGGGCAGGCTTCTCTTCTTCGATCCAACCGACGAGATGACACCGTTCGGCCAGATACGCGGAAGTCTGCAGGCCAATTATGCGTTGTTGGTGACCCCCGATGGCGGCGATTTAATGCCCTTGCCACAGCAGCCGTCAGCCATGAACGGCATCCAGCGCACGGGAAAGCTCGTTCTCGATGACAAAGGGATGCTAACTGGACAGATCAAAGAAATGAGAATGGGCGAGCGCGCATCGTCGGAGCGTTGGGCCTTGCGAACGATTACGAAGAATGAAGATCGCATCAAGCCGATCGAGAGCTTGCTTGCAGGATCTCTCTCCAGCTTTCAAATTACCCACGCGTCGATTCTCAACCTGAACCTTACTGACCAGCCATTCGGCTTTGACTATTCTTTCCAGTCTCCCGAATATGCCAAGAATGCAGGAGGATTGCTCCTGGTTCGACCGCGCGTCCTCGGAGTGAAGGCGGAAGGGTTTCTTGAAACCAAGGAGCCGCGGCGCTTTCCTATCGAGTTTGAAGGTCCAGTTCGAGACACTGACAATTTTGAAATCACCATCCCTCCAGGCTATGAGGTCGATGAAGTCCCGGCCCCCGTCGACGCGGACTACGGCTTCGCCAGTTATCACTCCAAGATCGAAGTGAAAAGCAACGTGATCGATTACACGAGGACTTTTGAGGTTAAGGAATTGAGCGTGCCCACAGCGCGCGCAGAGGAACTGCGGAGGTTTTATCGGATCGTCGCTAGTGATGAGCGCAATAACGTCGTTCTGAAAATGGCAGGGAAGTAAATCGAAACACTTCCGGACGAACACTGGCGGTTGTATCGCGGAGGAAGACTTATCTGCAGTAAGGACGCTGTGACTGCACTATGAGGGATCGCTGATCTCCTCGTGATTGGGTCAGGATGAATCTCAGGTAACAGAAAACGTGCCGGTTCGGGCGTAAGGATTTTGACTTCAGACTCGGGACTAGAAAGTAAGAGAGTTCCGAGGTGGTGTGGGGTCCATTCGTCTCGGCCAGTAGCTCGCTGATTGACCCTCGCTCGACCTGCTCAGCTCTGTCTTTGCAGACTGCGCTGTGCGATCTTGAGCTCGGGCTCCGGGCTCACCGCCA
>JASLEQ010000258.1 GCA_030151135.1 Candidatus Sulfotelmatobacter sp.
GGTGTCGATCTGGAGATAGCCACCGGTAGTTGCCCGATTGAGCGGCGTGAGACCCAGAAGTCCTGCGAGTTGAGGATCCGGGTGCATGGCGATCAGGTTACCGCCGGAACTGACCCAGTCCGCGAGAGTGGAAGCTTGCGAGGGTGTGAGGGACATGTCTCCCAGAATGGCGACGTCATAGGAAGCGAGCATCGAAGAAGTAATGGTGGTAACGTCTGCCACGGTAAACTCGTTTAAACCTTCCGCGCGCAGAATCTCGTCGTAATACCGGGTGAAGGGATTGATCACCGAAGCGATCACCAGGATGGGTCCGCCCGGTCCGGAACTCGGCGGCGGGGCGCCGATCGTGAACGTCCAGGAATAGACTGCACTGAGTGTATTTCCGGATAGGTCGGTTACTCCACTTACCGTGGCGGTGTAGGTGGCCAGCGGAGAGAAGCCCGCACTCGGCTGGAACGAAATGGAGAATGTATTCGGGTTGTAGGTAACCGTGCCGGGCACCGGATTCTGGAGAGAATCGATGACAGTGAGGCTGCCGGCGTTCACGCTGGCGCTGTTCACCACCTCGTTGAAGATCGCACTTACACTGCTTCCATAGCTGGCTCCGGAACTGCCGGGCGTGGGAGTTGTGGCAAGAACTTTCAGTGCAGAAACGGTTCCCTGTCCTTGAAACACCACGTCTACCCAGTAATTGGAAGCCTGATAAGTCGAAGCCGGAAACCCGCCAGCTCCGTACGAATACACGCCATTGGCGGCGATCGATGTTGCAACCGCGTGCAGCGGGGCATCGTCCACAGAGGTAACAAAGGCTGAGGGCGTTGTAGCGTAATGACCGGAAGGCGCGAAGTAGGACGCGATGTAGACGGTGTTTGCGTTCACTGCTACCGGTGCGCTGAAGTTCACCTGCTGCCAGCCGGATGTCGACTCGCTGGTGAACGTCGCGGTGGCAAGCAAGGTGCCTGTAGAAGTCCAGAGGTGGCCGACGTGGGTCCCGGTATTTCCCGGGCCCTTGTAGAAGCGTAACCCGGTGATGTATCCGCTCAGATCCGATGTGAAGGCCATTCCGTATTCACCCGCTGTCGGATCGCCACCATCGGGTATGCCGGGCACGGTGCCCATGTTCCAGATCGAGCAGGGACACACCGGAGCGGGCGCCTGGGTGGTAAACGACCAGGAGTAATCGGATGGAAGCCCGGTGCCGTTCGCGTCGAGGATCCCACCCGATCCTCCGAGCAGGACTGCCGTATAAGTGGTGGAAGGTATCAATGTTGAAGACGGCGTGAAAGTGGCAGTCTGGGATCCAGCGTTGTAAGTGACGGAACCGCTCACGCGTTTATTTGAGGGATCAAGCAGTTCGAATGTCGAAGTATTGACGGAGCTCGCATTGATCGGCTCATTGAAGGTTGCGAATACCGATGCTGTGAGACTCACGCCCGATCCCGTCGGTGCACCGGAGCTCACACCAGGAACGATGGCCGTATTGAAGGAAACGTCAACCCAGTAATTGCTGGAATTGTAGGTGGAAGCGGGGAAGGTGCTGGTAGCGCCGTAGGCATATACTCCGTTGGCACCCTGCGTTCCATCGGCGGGGGCAGTCAAAGGTCCTGAAGTAACACTGGCGGTAAAATAAGCTCCATTGAACGAGTAGTGGCCAGCGGCCGAGAAATAGGACGCGATGTATGTTGTTCCTGCGGTAACCGGGACGGGAGTTGCGAAATTGACCTGCTGCCAGCCGGACGATGTCTCGTCGGTGAACGTAGCGGTGGCAAGGTGCGCTCCCGAATTCGACCAGAGATTACCTATATGTACACCACCATTCGCTGAAGCCTTGTAGAAGCGGATTCCCGTGATATATCCGTTCAGCTCGGGCTGGAATCGAACTCCATATTCACCGGGACTGGGATCTCCCCCGTCCGGAACTGCGGGAACAGCGCTGGGAGGCCACAGGCTGCAAGGACAGTTCTGGGCGTGTGCGGAGATAACAGATACGAGACAGGTGAAGATAACGAGAGAACGGATTGAGGAAAAGAGCTTGCGCATTTCAAACTCCTTGAATACCACTCATTGGCTCTGAGGAAGCTGGCTGAATTGGGCAGGATTTGTTTGGACAAGTACAGAGTGGATCTCAGGATGCGACCTCAACAACGGTTTCGATCTGCTTTAAGGCGGCGTTTTCTGAAGACGGCTGAACCAGTTCCACTGCCCGCCGCGCTATCTGTACCATTGCGTTGTTGTTTAGGGTCGAGTGAATGATCTGAGTTGTGTTTGCCTGGAGAAGTCCAGGAACGTTGGTGACCATTGGGGCCAGGAGATCGGAGTAGTGAAGAACCGGCAGCGGCTGAACGAAGCGCTCGCGGAACAGATATCGACGTTCAATGTCCTCGTCCGCGAGATCCGGGACCACGCGGAGGAGAGCGGTCCGGAACGACGCCCACAGATCCTTCTCGTCCGCCGTAAATATCGGGTCGTCGGGCGCTGTATACTTGGGCAGATACACCAACTGATAGCCGGATGTCTCCTCGGTGGAAATCAGGTTCGTCATTTCAATAATCCCGGTGAATGGAATGTCTTCGTCACAGAGATTCGTCACGTAAAACGAAGTCAGCCGGCGCCGCAACACGAGGACGAAGCAGACGATCCCGAGGTACCGGACAGCCTTCAGCTTTTCGAGGTAGTCGGGTGCCAATTGCGGGGCGATCTGGGCGAGCCGTTCACTGGGGATGGTCGAGATCACGTGATCAAAGGTTTCCTCGGCCCCATGCACACGCAACCTGAGACGACCGTCGATGCGGACGATCTGCTCGATAGGACTATTGGTGCGGAGCTTTCCTCCAAGTGAAAGAATGGCGTTCTCAAGCTGAGTGAACACCACGCGATATCCGCCCCGGACGTAACCGAGCCGCTCCTGCTTGTCAGCGCTTTTGGTCCGGGTGGAGTAAAGGCGGGAGATGGTGGCCCACATAAATGCGGCCGACGCCAATTCCCGGCATGAGCCAAGCTTGCATTTAAGCAACGGACCCCAGAAACGGTCGTAGTTCTTCCGGCCGAACACGCGAATCAACCATCGCGATACCGGCTTGACCTCAAGACGTCGCGGGTTGCGGAGCGAGCAGACGTAAACGATACCGAGCCCTAACCGAAACTTGTCCCACAGGCTCAGGAGAGGGAAGCGAAGGAATTCGGTCGTAGAGCTGACGGAATACAGTTGGCCGAGAGCGAAAAAACCTACCCTGGTTTGCCTCCATCGCAGTTCCGAGGTCAGCTCCAGGTCTTGAAGGAGTTTCAGCAGCGCAGAGTCCGAGGTAAGAATGCAGTGGTAGAAGCGATCCCAGCAGAAATCCCCGAAATTATGGAAAGCGGCAAGACCACCCGTAGAGGACTGGGCTTCGAAGACTGTTACCTGCGCTCCCCGCTGCAGAAGATAGAACGCTGCCGTCAAGCCCGTAATTCCCGCGCCTGCCACGGCTATTTTCCTACCGTTCAAAGAGGATTGCATTTGCTTCGATCTGCTAGTTGCTTGCAGCAATGAGCGTGACGCCGACACTGATGATGGCAACCGCGGCCCAGCGCATGCCATCAACGCGCTCTCGGAATACGAGGGTGGAGAGAAGGTTCACCAGAATATATCCGATGCTGAGAAGCGGGAAGGCATAAGAAAGATCCAGCCGCTGCACACCCAGCAGCCACAACCCGGTGGCGACTACGAAGGAAAGACCCCAGAGCCAAACCCAGATCTCGCCCAATGCGGCAAGCAACAGGAGGGGAGGAAGAAGCGAGGCGCCGTCGCTTCGCCGGGCGATACGATTCAAGCCGTGCTTGAGGAAAACCTGCGCCACCGCGCTCAACACCACGCTGAGCCAGACCATGCTCTTGGGGTTCATACATGCGCTCTCGGGAGCTTGCGATTCAACAGGGACATCCCCAGCACGATGAGCAGGATACCTTCGGCGCGGCGCAAGGAGACGGATTCGGAAAGAAACAAACTGCTCGCCAGGAGAACGAGCACATAGTTGACGCTTGAGAGGGGATACAGGAAACTGATTTCCTTCTGGCTTACCGCGATCATCCAGCAAGCTGTGCCGAACAGGTAAATGATCAGCCCGGCGAACGTCGCCGGCTGCACGAGTAAATGCAAAAGATGGGGCAGAACCCCGGTGCCGGGAGGCATTGCCGACGATGCGTTCAGGCCTGTCTTAATCAGCAGATGACCGGATACAACGCAGATCGAGGAAAGAGAGAAGGCAACCCACCAGCGGCCGACCTGAGGTCCAGATCGCCGAGTGACCGGAAGTGAGCGGGACGGAAGCGTGGCAATAACGTTGTCTGAAGAATCCATCGTGCTGAGAATTCCGGTGATTACCTTCTACGCAGTTGCTTCCGCGGGACAGAACACCTGGCCGCGCTGCCAGGCGATGGTTCGCGTGAGACCGTCACGCAGGGAGACCTGTGCTTGGAATCCAAGGATCTCTTTCGCTTTGGCCGTATTGGGCACTCGCCGCCGTACGTCTTCGTACCGCCTGCCGCCGATCTCGTCGTACGGGACGAAATCGAGCCGGAGAGGATGCGGCGATCCCGAAAGTTCATGGATCAGGCGGGCCAGGTCGGCAATCGTGATTTCTTCCGTGGCGCCGAGGTTGAAGATCTCCCCACGTGTCGGCCCGCAAAGCACCTTTGCGAAACCGTCTACCGTATCCGAGACAAACGTAAAACTGCGCGTCTGCTGGCCGTCGCCATGGATGGGAAG
>JASLEQ010000814.1 GCA_030151135.1 Candidatus Sulfotelmatobacter sp.
GGTGGATGAACGCTCAAGGGGACTCTCGGACGCGGTCACCCCAGCTCGGCTTGAGCCTTAGGACAATAAGACTCGCCATAATCGAATGGCAAACAGACGCGAGGAACTGTCATGACCGAAAAATCGACGCGGGAACATTTAATCGACGTGGGCCTTGGACTGATGCACCAAAATGGGTACAACGCGACCGGGCTGAACGACGTTTTGAAAGCAGCAGACGTGCCAAAGGGCTCTTTTTACCACCATTTCGGTAGCAAAGAGGATTTTGCAGCGGCTGCATTGGAAAGGTATGGGATGCGCGAGAGGGCGCATGCTGCGAGCATTCTGAACGATGCGACAGTTCCTCCATTAAAGCGCTTGAGACGTTATTTCAGCGATCTCGCGAGGATTTACGGCCAGAAGGGAGCGATCCCTGGATGCATGATGGGCCGCTTCAGTCTGGAAATGGCTGAGGTGAGTCCAACTTTGAGAAAACAGATCAGCACTACCTTCAACCACTGGCAGCAGACGATCGCGATGGTCATCCAGCAGGCAATCGTGCAGAAGGAACTGCCAGCCGATACGGATCCAGAATCGCTGGCCGGATTCCTGCTGAACAGTTGGGAGGGAGCGCTCCTGCGCTCGCAGGCCGAAGAGAACGATGCTCCGCTCGAGATCTTTCAGCGCCACGCGTTGGATGCGTTGGCCAACAAGCTTAACCCAAGAACCCACCGCAAACGGCACTAATCCGGAGTGCGACAGCGCTTTTTCAGATCACGTCCGTCGGCAAAACCAATTTTCAACTTGAAAAGGAGAAATGCAATGTCTACCATCCATCTACACCAACAAACCAACCTGACACCCGAGCAATACATCGCTGGACTCACCGATTTCGGCCCCGGCCGTGCGGAGCTGTTCCCAAATAGCGCTGACGAATACCTGGTCGTCCACCAACGCGGCCGCACCGAGGCTGATGTCACAGAAGGCTCCGGCGGCGTGTGGGAACGTTTGCACTACGATTGGTCGAATCCCAACCACGTTGTACTCACCACCACTGACTCCAATATTTGGGGAGGCGCATCCGGACATGCCTACACGTTTGCGCGCCAGCCCAATGGAACTACCGACATTGATGTTGACGTCGTTCGCGAGGGCAAGAACCTCAAGGGATACCTGCTCGGTTTCGTGCTCGGGACCATCGGCAAGAGCATTTTGGAAAAGGCGTTTACAAACAGCGTCAAGGCCATTGAGGCTCGAAACGGCCTGGCCGCGCAGCTGATCGCTGCATGAGCTGAGGCTCATAGAAAACATGTGCTCTCGCGATCTAATTCCATTCACATTGAGATCGCGCGTAACATCTTCGGCGATATACGTTGGGAGGCTACGTGAGCAAGACGTTTGACTCGATCATCATTGGCTCGGGCCAAGCCGGACCGTTTCTTGCCGCAGCGCTGACTAACAAATTCCGGACTCTCGCGACCGGCACGATTTGTGGCGAGTGGCCGCCCTAACATTCAGGAGTAGCAATGAGCAACAAGGAACAACATACTAGCGAATCGGCGGGAACGGCCAGCGCCACGGCTTACGATATGAAACTTGAAGTGGTAATCATCCCCGTTTCGGATGTTGACCGCTCCAAAGAATTCTATGTGAGGCTCGGGTGGCGGCTCGACGCCGATTTCCAGTTCCACAATGGTTTCCGTGTCGTCCAGTTCACTCCGCCCGGATCAAACTGTTCAGTCCAGTTCGGCGCGAAGCTTACTACCGCCGCACCTGGCTCGGTCCGAGACTTCTACCTGATCGTGTCGGACATCTTAGCCGCACGCAGCGAGTTAGTGTCCCGCGGCGTGGCCATCAGCGAGGTATTTCATCCTGCGACTCCAGGTGCTCAATTCCTGCCGGAAGGCGCAGAGAGCCGGCTCAGCGGGACGGACCCCGGCCACACGAGCTACCGTTCGTTTGCTACCTTCAGCGACCCCGACGGTAACCGCTGGCTGTTGCAGGAAGTCACCGCCCGCCTTCCGGGCCGTGTTGCCGGCGATACGACGTACAGCTCGGCAGCCGATCTTTCGAAGGCATTGCAACGCGCCGCGGCCGCGCACGGCTGGCACGAGTCTCGGACGGGGAAAGCCGATCCCAACTGGCCACATTGGTATGCCGAATACATGGCGCGCGAACAATCAGGCGAAGAATTGCCGCGTTAGACCATTGATGGCGCTCAAAAGCTCGAGGGTCGACAATCGCAAAGACACCACCGAAGGAATCACAATTCATCCTTCATCAAATCAGTGGGCACACTTGTGGCCGCATCGATGCTTCGGATTGTCCGCCGCCGTCATCGTTTTCTTCAGAAATCCGGACGTAAACGGTTGTATATGGCGGGAGGGGACGGAACGGCTCCCAATACGTAGTTGCAGTGAAACTCGCGCGGTCGAGTAGTCGTTTGATAAAATTTCTAACTTCTTGAGACGCCCAAGGGGGCTGATTGAACGTACATCTTTGAAGAGCACCAAGGGAGGCGCGGATGCAAAGATGAAGGGCGGTGCAAGTATCGAGAGCGGGAGGAGACCTCGAACTTGTCGAGCGTGACATCCCTGAGCCGGGACCAGGACAAGTCAGGATTCGAGTTCAGGCATGCGGTGTATGCCACAGTGATGTATTCACGAACGAAGGCCTTTTTCCAGGATTTCATATCCTCGCGTCCCTGGGCACGAGGTCGCCGGCATCGTTGACGCTGTTGGCCCCGGCGTCAAGCAATGGACAAAGGGTGACCGTGTCGGCGTGGGTTGGCATGGAGGACAGGACGGTACTTGCACCGCTTGCAAGAAAGGAGACTTCGCCAATTGCGCGAACGTGCTCGTATGTGGCCTCAGCTATGACGGAGGCTATCAGGAGTACATGATCGCACCAGTAGAAGCTCTGACCCGAATGCCCGAACCACTTGATCCTGTGTAAGCCGCGCCGCTCATATGCGCAGGAATTACGACATTCAACGCCCTTCGACATAGCGGGGCAATGCCGGGAGACCTTGTCGCCGTTCAGGGAGTCGGAGGGCTCGGTCATCTCGGGATTCAATTCGCGAAGAAAGCGGGCTATCGCGTCGCCGCCGTGGGACGGGGCAGCCAGAATGCGGCAATCGCACAAGAACTCGGAGCAGATTTTTACGTCGACAGTGCAGCCACCGACGCCGCGGCCGAACTGCAAAAGCTGGGTGGCGCGAGTGTCGTACTTGCCACCGCGCCGAACGGAAAAGCGATGTCTTCGCTTCTGCCAGGATTAACAGCCAATGGCACGCTCGTTGTTGTGGGTGCTTCCGAAGATCCTCTTGAGGTATCCACCGCGCTCTTGATTCTTGGGAGGCGCAACATCAAGGGTTGGTCGGCAGGAACACCTTCGGATTCTGAAGATACGTTGCGATTCGCTGCGGGGGCCGGGGTGCGCCCGATGATCGAAAAACTGCCTCTGGAAAAGGCGGCCGAAGGCTACGCTCGCATGATGAGCGGGGACGCTCAGTACCGCGTTGTGCTTACGATGGGCTGAAGCTAGAATCTGTTGGGCACAGGCTGGGCTTATCATCCCCGAGTCACAAGTTGGCGAGAAACCGACTTCGCAGCAAATTGAGTCAAGATCGCTTGGGAAGCCGGCTTTTTGGCTTTCTAACCTTTCCATACTCCGTCATTTCCACGGCCTGCTTTGGAAGCGCGTTTCACAAAGTCACGATCACCACGGGCCCGTCTTAAGAAAGGGAACCACTTGTCTGAGGTGGCTACACGGCCGTGTGGATGGGGAAAACGCGCCGGCAATACTGCGGACGCCTAGTCCAGCCTCGCGTACTCGATCTCGGCCTGCTGCAGGATGCGGATATCGGAGTCGGCGTCCTTCCAAAGCGAAAAGAATTCCTGAAAGGCGGATCGTGCCTTGGATCGGTTTCCCGAGAGTTCATAGGCGCGTCCGAGTTGCAAATGCGCTAGCGCCCCGATCGGATCGATGCCAACAAGGCCGCGATGATTGAGGATTTTCTCGAACTCGGCCACTGCTTCCGGTCCCCGGTTAAGGGATAGATATGCAATGCCCCGCACGTAAGCAGGATAAAAACCACCGAAGGAAAAATAGAAGGCAACTGCAGGCGCGGCTTCCTCGTATGGGCGCGCGAACTCGAGCAATTCAATGGCGCGATCCGGCGCACCGTGGTTCAGCGCGAGCAGACCACGCAGGGTGGGAAGGTAGCTGAATCGAACTGTCGTGTCATCGGGAAACCTGTTTTGGAGATCGTCGATGAGAGACTGTACGCGTGATGAGTCTCCCGACAGCGCCAGAGCGATTCCAGCGCCATACTCCACGTCCCGCCCCTTGAATAGTTCAAGTGCTTCCGATGCCTTGGTGCGCGCCGTGGCCGAGTTGCCGAGGAATGCCTCCCAAACCGACGTCCCTGCGATAAAGATCGCTGCGGTCTCCCGCTGACCTGCCTGCAGAGCCAACTCCGCAGCGTGACGCGACAGTCCCTCAGCGACTCGCGACCGTCCGGAACAGGCTGCGACGAGAGCTTCTGAGTTCAGCATCCACTCCTGAGCTGCGAATTCCTTTTCGCCCAGCGTCCCTTCCCGGGCCATACCGGCACGGTCACCCTTGAGGAATGCCATTTGGTAACGCAAGAGTATTTGGTCATCAAACTCAAGTCTCCGACTGGAAGCTTGCCGGAGAACGTTCGATGCTTCGTCCAGCCGATCAAGATAAATATTGGCCGAAGTCACATTCCAGTATGCGATGGGCCAGTCCGGATCAAGATCGATCGCTTGCTTCCCATTCTCGATCGCCTCCTCATAGTTGCCCAGGCCCAAAGACGAAAACCCCGATAGCATGGCGTGGGCATCCCGATCGCGAGGATAAGCTTTGGCCCACGATTTCAGCGTCTGGTGCGCCTTCTCGAGGTTGCCGGTCACCTGCCGGTCGTAGGTTGCATCAATGAAGAATCGCTCCCGCTCATTGGCGTGATTCCTCAACTGGTAGGCTTTGGCGGCGCTCTCGGCAGACAGCGAAGACTCGCCCATATCGCCGTAGACGCGGCCCATGAATGCGTAGGCCATGGCGAATTCAGGATCGATTTCGACGGCACGTTTGAGAAGGGGAAGAGCCGAGGCATAACCGGACTCAGAGTATCTCAGGCTCCTGGCGGTACTGTACGACTTCAAGGCTTCCAGGAACGGGGTGGTGTCTTCTTCAAGGGGCGTGTCGTGCTGTTGCAGGGACCCGATCGACTCGCCTAGATGTCTCCGAAATCTGGTTGCCATCTGGTCAAGCGCCTTGAGTACATCTTCTTTTCTTGCCGCTTCGGCCTGTTCCTCAACCAGCACGCGTCCGGTACGGCAGTTGGTGGCCCGAAGTCCTAATACGTAATGAGTCCCGAGAGTGTGGATGGAGCCGTCCGCAACCACGGCGCTCCGGGCGCGTTCACAGACTTCGCGGGCAATTTCCGGGCTCAGCCGGCTGTCTGCGGGCTTGGCCATCAATCCGAGCACCTGCTGGATGCGCTGGTCAGAGAGCAAAGTCAGATAAGGCGACTGCTCTAATTGAACTGCCATGCCTTGGCGGAGGGTGCCATCGAAGACCGGATCGCCTGTGGCGTTGGCAAAGTCGGCGAGAACAATGGCGTCCTTCTCGGTGAGGACCGGCGAGCGAGGAACGAACCAGTAAAACGCTCCGAAGACGAGAGCGACGAGGACGAGCCCAGCGAGGGCGAGCCAGCGCCAGTCGCGCGTCTCGTTGACCGCGATCTCGACCTTGGCATGGTTCGCCGCAACAATGCTGAGCTCGGGGCCGGGAGCCAACTGGGGAACCAGCTGCACGTCTTCGGCGAACCGATAGCCGCGTCCCGGGACGGTGACGATGTACTGGTGGTCCTGAGGGGTATCCCCCAACGCCTTGCGGAGAAGGAAGATATTACGGCTGAGATTAGCCTCTTCCACAAAGGTGTCGGGCCACACCGTCTTGAGCATGTCCTCTTTCGTGACGATTTCCTGGCTATGGCGCACCAGCACCAGGAGGATCTGAAAGGTCTTGGGGGTGAGTGCCACGGCTTCTTCGCCGCGAAGGAGAAGTTCCTTCTCGG
>JASLEQ010000330.1 GCA_030151135.1 Candidatus Sulfotelmatobacter sp.
TTCTCAAGGCGACTCGAGAACTCGCGCCGAGCGTGAAGCTGATACTGCTGACCGAACGGCGTGACCCTCACGTGGTTGTTAACGCATTTCGAGCCGGAGCCAGAGGATTCTTCTCGTTGCAGGGGGCGGCTCTGGAGATGCTGTATAAATGCATCGAACGAGTTCATGACGGCCAGATCTGGGCAAACTCGGAGGAACTTGAATGGGTGATCCGAGCTTTGGAGGACGCAAGTTCAAGGTCGCGCTCTTCTCAAGTAGTCAACGTGCTTGGGGAACGTCTTCTCAGCCAAAGGGAAGAGGATGTAGTTAAGTTACTTTCTGACGGTATGCAGAATCGTGAAATCGCGCAGACGCTCAATCTGAGCGAGCACACCATCAAGAACTATCTTTTTCGCATTTACGACAAACTCGGCGTTTCGAGCCGGACGGAATTGTTGTTGTATGTAATGAATTCCCGCTCGGTCGAGCTGCGCCGCGCCAGCTAGATTCACCTATTTCGCTCCAGTTTGCGCTTACGGCCCCAGGTGAAGCTCGGTACACGCTGCGGGTGTTGGCGCAGCGAGAGCCGCCCGGAGTGCTGAAGAGTGCATGAACATGGGGTCCTGAGCGGGCCTGAATTTCGGGGCTAGCGCCAACGTTGCTTGGGTCACGTCAGGATCTCTCGATTCGCAGAAGAGAACTCGAGAGTGGCATCCATTTAGGGGTTTCTGGAGCAGTTTTGGGTAGAGGGGATTGCAGGACCACTGTCGATAAGTTCAAAATCTGACACGGTCAAAGATTGTAAGTCACGCGGTCCGAAGCCTACATCGGCATATTTGGCCTGCGTGTCCTGATCACTTTGTGCAGTCAGTGCGATATTCCCTCCGTCAGCGAGAAACATTCCATACTTCTGCATCGCTCGCGCTACGATTTGTGCGGCCGGCCGAAGCCTGGAGATATCGTAAGTGGCCTTCAGACGGAAATGAGCGCCATAGGGAGGCGCTTCTTCGGGGCCTCTGGGTGCGCCGGCGTGGGTGGCAGGACGAACGAAAACTTTCGCGCGAATGCGCGTGTTTGGCAGAATGAACCGTATTGCGTGATTGATGTTACCCGTGGCCAGCTCATCCGCATTGAAGAGCAGGGGTGCGATGGGAAACCCGGCGGCGTCCGCGCTGGTGCACTGGTCTCCTCGACCCGATGGTGGGTAAATACGGTCCAGATCCCATACTGCAAGATACGTTGCATCCAGAGCATTGTGGTTGACGGTCGCTTGCCAAGCTTCGTAAAGTCGGGAATGACTGCGATCTACGACGATTAGGTGGCAGTCTTCTTTCTCGGTTGCGCACTCATACCCCTGTTGACCTTCTATGCCACCTCCATGCGGAAGAGGGACGGATGGAACCTGGTCGGACCCCCAGGCATAAAGGTCGTCTCCCTGGTGAGTTGGAATCGCCGGAGTACTCGAGTCCGCCTGCAAGACTCGAATCGAGAAATCTACGCGCATCTTGCCTCTTCCCCATCCTCCCGCATTTTGCAACCAATCGATTATGGTCGAGGATCGTGGGTCGAGAGGGGCCTGGCTGATATCCCGGGTCCAGATCGCCTCTTTCGGAAAGTAAGGCGGAGGCGGTGCAATGTGGCTCAGCTTTTCAGCACGGGCCGCCAGGAGATGCCAACGGAACCCCGCGATTGCGCATAAAACAACAAAGGCCAGGGACAGGAAACGAAGCGCTCTAGTATGTTGCGCAATGATCATTTCTCGTCCTCTGCCATCGGTGTTGCTACAGCTATGACGAAGTCACGCCCTTGAGTTCCTGATTGGGAGCGGGAGAATGGCGAAGCATGGGTGAAATGCGATGAGGGTGCAGGCGCCGCAGTCCAGATCTTCCTGAGCGGTCCACGGGTGACCAGAAATTTGTACAGACCAACAATTGCGGCGAGATTCAGCACCAAGAGAGCGCCGAAGGGTCCGGCCACGCGGTGCAACACTGGAATTCTGTATCTCATTCCGACGGAGGCAACGGTAATAGCCAGTATCTGAAATGCGGCGCCGGCGGCATAGAGATGCGAGTTTCGCGACAAAGACAATGTTGAGATCAGTAGCGCGAGCATCATGTACGGCACCACCAGCCGCATCAACTTGTGCGAGACCAGTTGGAAGAAGAGCGGATTTCTGGGAGTCAGCGTCCACGGCGCCATTTGAAGGAGTTGGAAGTTTCCCGCCAGGGTTCGAACCTTGCGATTGAATTCCCGGCCGATCGTATCGGGCCATCGATCGTATACATGTGCTTTCGGATCCAGCACGACGCGAAATCCCTTGCGAACGATCGACAGGGGCTGGAACATATCGTCGAGGATCATGCCGGCTGGCTGCTCCTCAAGCAAAGCACGGCGTACAGCGTAGTATCCACCGTAGACGCCGACAGGGGACCCATAGGAACATTCGCACTTGCGGATCCAATTCTCATAGTGCCAGTAGAGGCCGCCGATGGCAGCAGAGGCTCCTCCTCTTTCCCCCTTATCCACCGAGAGTTCGCCATTGGCGCATCCTACTGTCGGGTCGGCAAAGTTACTGACGAGTTGCTGGATTGAACCTGGGGCGATTTGCGGGCGGATGTCGACAAAGACGACGATTTCGCCGGTTGCGGCGGCCGCACCGGCATTCACAGCAACGGCTTTACCGGCATGCTCGCGCAGCACGATGCTTTTAATGCGTTGGTCGGCCTCACTGGAGAGTAACTCCGCAGTGCCATCGGTTGAACCATCTGAAACAATGATGATTTCCTGGATATTCGGATAATCGAGCTCGAGCAGATGCTGAATCTTTTCAGAGAGCAGTGCAATACCATTGTGGACGGCGAGCACAATGCTGACACTCGGAAGAATCGGCTTTGCGGTCCACGGCTTCGGGCGCAACCGTGCAAGCATCCAGATGAGCAGCGGGTAACCGAAGTAGGTATACAGAATGACAAGCAGCGAGATCCAGAACAGCGTCCTCACTGTGCACCTCTCCGCAGAACAATCGTTTTAATGGTTTCAAACATGACCAGCAGGTCGAGGCCTACGGATTGGTGCTTGATGTAGTAGAGGTCATACTCGAGCTTTTTCTTCGTCTCCTCCAGCGTTGCCCCGTATTGGAAACGAACCTGGGCCCATCCGGTCAGGCCCGGTGGAATCATGTGTCGAAGGTCGTAAAACGGGATTTCCCGAGCGAGCCATTCGACAAATTCCGGGCGCTCAGGACGGGGACCCACGAACGCCATGTCTCCGCGCAGCACGTTCCAGAGTTGAGGAATTTCATCCAAGCGTGTCTTCCGCATGAATCGGCCCAAGCGTGTGACCCGGGGATCATTTCTCTTAGCCC
>JASLEQ010000377.1 GCA_030151135.1 Candidatus Sulfotelmatobacter sp.
AGTGGTTCGCGCGGAAATGGAGCCCATGGAGATTTCAACGCGACCATCGTGAACGTTGCAGGATGCGGCAACACGCCCGGCACCGGCCCAGCCGTTTCAGGCGGCGGAGTTTCGCCCATACCGGTGCGGCTCATTCACAACTAAGAAATTCAGAGCAGGCGAACCGTCGTTAAATCGTAGGAGGCGGGTCGGCGGGCGGCCCGTTGTCCGGCGGCAATGGGGCTTGCGGAGGAGCTTGCTGCGGAACGGGCGCAGTCGGTTCGGTATTATCAGGATCGATGTTCTGCGCGGCCGCGGGCGCATCTTGTTGTGCGAAAGCAGCTGGAGAATCAGCTTCTCCATCTTTACGACTCAAGATTACGCTGCGTAAAAGGTTCCCATCCGCGTCGGAGCCGACTACGACAAAGTTCAGGCCTGAGCCATTGAGCAATTCGCTCAATACTTCGCTTGCCGTCCCTGGTCCGAAATCGCCTGCAACTTTCTGCTGCTCGGTTCCGGCGGGAATAGCAATTTCGGCTCCCGTAACCTTTTGGATTTGAAAGAGCACTTCCGAGAGCGTGGCGTTCACCGCATGGATACTGAGCGCTCCGCTTTCAAATCGCACACTCGCGCCATTCACAATCGGCGCTCGCGCCGGCTGAGAAGACTTAGTCAAGAGCGCCGGGATGGCGCGAGGCTTGCTGATGCTGGGTGCAGAAGTCGTTGAAACCCATCCGACGGTGGATTGTGCATCTGCCGCGCCTTGAACTTGCCCTCCTAGAGAAATCAGCAAGCCGGATGCATCAGGCATGATGCGGTACCACTGTGGCGTATTCAGATCCACCACAATTCGAGTCACCGGTGGCGATTGCGAGTACAGACTCGTGCGCACGGAACGGACTTCACCTCGATTGACAGCGAAACCGCGCAATGTTCGGCCAGGAAGAGAGTTGGGGAAATCAATGATCAAACGTTCAGGGCTGGAGATCACCTGAACTTGCGGCGTCAACGGCATGTTGGTGTGAACTTGCAGCCGGATGGGAGCTTCGCCGGCGAAAGAGATGCTCTCGATCAGCGCGGCGCGTTTGCTTTGCGCAGAAGAGAACGACTGCAGTGCCCCAAGCAGCAGAATAATAAGAGTTTGTTTTATGGGGAACATTACCTGAGCGGATTCTAGCAGCGGAATTGCTGTGCAGATTCGCACTTTAGTTCTAGTCCGATTGGACGAACCTGCTCAATCACCTCTTGAATCGGTAGCGCGCAAACACAGCGCCCATGCCGGACAGCATCAGCACCAGAGTGCCCGGCTCCGGGACTACTGGCGGGGGCGGTGGTGGTGGCGGGGGTGGCGGAGTGTGGGTGCAACTCTTTGAGTTGTTGTTCTTATTCGGCGGGCACCCGCCGGAACCAATTGTTCCCGGTCCACCCGTGCCGATGGGCCACGGCATAAAACCTATCGGCGGGGGGCCTCCAGCAAAAGCATTTCCCGGCGATGAGGATGTCAGCGGCAGCCCCGGATCAACCTGCAAGAGATCAGAACTCAGATTGGAAGGAGGAAGTTCTTCGGTTCCACTGGCGATTGCGTCGGGGCGATCCAGTTCTGCGATCGTTGGTTCATCCGGCGAGGTGTTGGCTTGCGGTAGAACCGAGACCTGGTTTCCGCAGCGGGCGCGGGCTGTCGTCCGGCCATCAGTTATAAGTTTCTCGCCCACGCGCAGGCTGGCTTGCTTCCGGGTCCAGTAGATATGGTCGTGCTTGCGATAAGAAAGGTAAACGAGTCTGGGCTCACGTATCTCGACGACGTGCGCGCGAGTGTAATCGAATCCGGAATAATGTTGAGAGACGACGAGGTCGTGAGCCGCCGCTTCATGCAGCTCTTCCGCCGAGCGGACCCCGCCGGGAACAACCGAATAAGGATAGACAATGCGGCGATTCCGGGACTGGATTTTCCCAGCTTGCATGTCCCCGAACTCTGGCAATTCGTTGCTTAGGGTTGAAACATTCGATGACGCGCTTGAATGTGCCGTGTCCTCAAACCAGCGGACCGAGAAGACGAAGCCCGAAACAATCACGATGAAGGCCAGGCTACGAACTATGAGTCCGGAGACGCCTGACGATCTTCTGGCGCGCCTGTGTCTCCGACCACCAACCCTAACGCGATGCTTCAACTTCGCTCTCCTACGCGCACGAGAAACCAGATTGGGGAAGGGGACTACAACTTTCGTTGCAGTTGCCGTGCCACACGGCAGGCTGGGTTCATAAGGTAAGTACCTGCAATTATTTGTAGATACCGCCCCTGTTTGCTGGGGATAGTAGCAGAGTAGGTAAAGTCTTGCACAATAAGTTTCTGTTGATAATCTGGGTTCTAATTTCGAGCAGTTGTTTGCCAACTAGCATAAAATTCAGCAGCTTGGGATGGCTATGGGGTTGTGGATATCACGTCTTTCAGCCACGATTGTGTAGCTGTGCCGGGCAGCGGTTATATTGAACGTGATGCCAAGAACGACGCGGGACGAAACGGACGCACGCTTTGCAATCGCGATAATGGCTGCGGGCAAGGGCACGCGGCTCAAGTCCCGACACCCGAAGGTCCTGCACGAGGTTGGCGGCAAGCCCCTCCTTGCGCATGTCATCACAGCCGCAAAGCAGGTCATACCGGCCGCAGACATTTTCACGATTGTCGGCCACGAAGCCCAACGAGTCCGCGAGGCCGTTGCCGCCACTGGCGTGCGGTTCGTGTTGCAGGAGCCACAGCGGGGCACTGGTCACGCGATTATGTGCGCAGCGCCAAGTCTTGCAGATTATGACCATGTGATGGTGCTGTCTGGAGACGCGCCGCTTATCAGTGCTGAGACTATTCGTCGGTTGCGCGACTTTCATCTTCAAAAAAAAGCAGCAATGACAATTCTCAGTGCGAAGCTGGGAGATCCGACCAGCTACGGTCGGCTTATCCGCAAAGGAAAGAGTGACGAAGTTCAGGCGGTGGTGGAAGAGAAGTCTTGCACGCCAGCCCAGCGCAAGTTACACGAGA
>JASLEQ010000402.1 GCA_030151135.1 Candidatus Sulfotelmatobacter sp.
GACCTGCGGCGGCGACGGGATGGCGAGTTTCCTAATGGGCCAAATGAGTTCGAACACCTATTACGAAATCCAGGACCAGCCGGCGACTGAAGATCACCAGTTTGCCTGGTATGTTCAGGAAAACTGGAAGATGCGGAAGAATCTAACTCTGAACCTTGGCCTCCGTTACGATGTGTCGCTGCCGAGAACCGATCGCCATGATCGTCAGAACTGGTTTGATCCGAACGTTCAACTACCGCTCTCGGTGCCGGGATTGGCCCCGCTGCATGGAGGAGAGGTCTTCGCGAGCTCGAGACATCGCACCATCGTCAACGGCGACTGGAAAGACATTCAGCCGCGCTTCGGCTTTGCTTATCAGGTGTCGCATCTCACGGTCGTTCGCGGTGGATACGGAATTTATTATTCGCAGCCGCGTTCGGGGGCAACCGGGGTGGCGCCCTACGGTTCGCAGGGATTCAATCAGTACACCAACATTATTCCCACGTATCAAAGCGACGGTGCGACGCCCTATCTACGTCTTGAGAATCCCTATCCCAACGGCCTGATCCAGCCGCCGGGCCGATCGCTCGGGGTGATGAACGACGTGGGCTTCGGGGCGAATGGGCCGCTGCGCAACGTGACCAGTACTCCTTATGAGCAAAGCTGGAGCTTTGGCGTTGAGCGGCAACTGCCGGCAAACGTGTTCGTCTCTGCGCTGTATGCCGGCAAGAAGGGCACCCATCTTTATTTCTCGGGCGCGAACTATATCAACCACCTGGGGCCGGAGGTCGAAAGCTATTCGCTCGATCAGATCAATAACCTGACCAATCTCGTTGATAATCCGTTCTACGGGATCATCACCGATCCCAACAGCTATCTTTCGGCGCCGCAGATTCAGGAGTTGAATCTCGAACTGCCTTACCCGCAGTTCCCTGGCGGAGTCTCGGTGGATGCGTTCCCGATTGCCTCATCCACTTACCACTCCATGCAATTGATGGCGGAGAAGCGCTACTCGAATGGTTTGCAATTCCTGGTCACTTATGTCTGGTCGAAGTCCATCGATAACTCCTCGGCGCTGGATGATAACACTACCTGGCTTGGCAGCTTCACCAGCCTCCAGGATCCGAACAAGCCGTGGCTCGAACGGAGCCTTTCGACGTTTGACATTCCCTCGGTCTTGCAATGGAGTTATCTGTATGACCTTCCGATCGGGCGCGGACGCGCGTTTTTGAACAAAATGCCTGCCGCGCTTGATGCCATCGTTGGCGGATGGAAAACCAACGGCGTATGGCGGGTCGCGAGCGGGCGTCCGTTGTCTTTTTCCACTTACGATGGGACATCGATTCCGACCTACGGAGCGCAGCGCCCCAACATCGTAGCCAAGCCGCACCGCAGCGGGGGAAAGGATTCCCAGTGGATCAACGGCTATTTCGCCAATCCGGAGGCATTTCAACTGCCCGATGTGTATACGCTGGGTGATGCTCCGCGAGCGACAGGGTTAGTGAGGTCGCCGTTAGCGTTCAACTCCAGCCTGTCGGTAGAGAAGGACTTCTCCATGGCAGCGGTCCACGAAGGGATGAAGTTCGAATTGCGCCTTGAAGCGCAGAACGCGCTGAATCATCCGGTATTCGGCACACCGAACACCTCCGTTGATGATCCTAACTTCGGGGTGATCAGTTATACCTCGAACGCGCCGCGGCAAGTGCAGTTGGGTGTGAAGGTCATGTTCTAAGAGGTCCGGCGAGCCAGCGAGGGGAGTTCCGCGAGTTTGTCACCTGGCCGGCTTTTGCATCCAGAAAGATACGATTTCCTCGAGGGAACGGCCTTTGGTCTCGGGGACGAGACGGAGAGTACAAACGAATCCCAACAAAGCGGCTGCGCTCAGGCACCAGAATGTGCCGTCATTTCCGATGTGCACCTGCAGGACGGGAAAGACCTGGTTGCCGAGATAGCCGACGAGCCACAGGGCCGTGGTCGCCATGGACATGGCGCGGCCGCGCACCTTGGTGGGATAAATCTCGGAGATCACCACCCAGCAGGCCACGCCGTTGCCGAACGCGTGTCCTGTAACAAAGGTCATGACGAACACCAGGATCGCAACACCGCTGCCGTGCATGTGATACAACCAACCCACCATGGCAAACGAGAGGCATTGCAGGGCCGTCCCCGCAAGCATGAGTGTCTTGCGCCCGGCGCGATCGACAAGCAGCAACGCGAGCAGCGTGACGGCGAGATTGACCAGGCTGACGAGGACCGACTGGAAAAATGCGCTCGACGTGCCCGTGCCCGCCGCCCTGAAGATCTCCGGCAAATAGGAAAACAGCGGCGTAATTCCGCTGACCTGCTGGAGCGCAGCGAGCATGATGCCGATCAGGAGCGGGCGGCGGAAGGTTGAAAACAACTCCGATAGCTTCCCTTCTTCCATTCCGAGGGCGGCTTCAATTTGCGACGATTCGCGGGCAGCAATCACCGATCCGTTGACCTTGGACAGGATCTCGAACGCGGCATCGCGACGACCCACTTTCATCAACCAGCGCGGGCTCTCGATCGACG
>JASLEQ010000438.1 GCA_030151135.1 Candidatus Sulfotelmatobacter sp.
ATGACTACACGCGCAAATCGAAATTGGTCTGCTGGCAAGCCTCCGGAAGTCCCTCCCCCAATGCCCACTGAGTTTGAAGGTGTAGTTCGAATGCTGGCGCTCAGCGAAGGGTCCTACACGAGTTCAGCTCCGCTGCGGAACTGGTGCGAAGTCAATAAAAATCATAAGTATGTGCCCGAATGGCTGCTGACCGCCTGGCAAATGCGCGTGAACGCCGATCATGGATTGTCGTAAAGTGATCGCGTTTCATTCCTTCTTCTTAGGTCGGCGGTCGTCCCCATCTTCCGGCCTAATGGCATGATGCAATCTTTCCGTTCTGGTTGAAGTCCGGATGGTTGCAAAGGCTTTATGATTGAGGCCCATGCCCGCTCCTTCTGCAGCGCATTGGAAAATTGCGTTCTTGCTGGGAGTCGCCAGCTTTCTCTCCTTTTGCTACTTCTACGAAGGCGGCGGATGGAATCAAAACTCTCGCTTCGACCTGCTGCGCGCCATCGTCGAGCAGCATACTCTTACGATCGACGCCTACCATGAGAACACCGGCGATAAGGCCCATTACAAAGGGCACTACTATTCGGACAAGGCCCCGGGGCTAGTGTTTCTGGCGCTTCCGTTCGTTGAAACCGCACGCGCGGCGATGCGGTTGGACGGAATCGATCCGCAGTCAGTGCGAGCAGAATACGCTCTCTCGTACCTATCGACCGTCTGTGCGGTCGGCCTCCCTATGGCATTAGCCGCAGTCTGTCTGTTCTTTCTGTCACTTCGATTGGGCGCGAGCGCGGAAGGATCTGCAATCGCAATCATCGTGATGTCCATCGGAACCCCGCTTCTCGCGTATTCCAGCTTGTTCTGGGCGCACGCTCTGGTCGGAGGCTGCTTCGTTTTCGCCTTTGCGACCGCAATGAAGCTGGGTGAGACCCGCCGCAATTTCTTCTGGTGGGCACTGCTCGTGGGACTGAGCATCGGATGGGCTGTGGTTACGGAATATCCAGCCGCCCCGGTGTCGGCGCTGCTGGCGGTGTTTGCGTTGAAACAGGTGTGGCACGCTGGATCTTCAGCGCGATGGCGCGTCGTGACAGGCATTATATTGGGCAGTGCAATATGCGCCGCTGTATTGTTCGGATATCTTTATGCCGCGTTCGGCGGACTGCGTCCCAGTTACTCGTATTATGACCCGACCTCTTTTTCATTCATGCAGCAGCAGGGATACTTGGGCCTCACGTATCCACACCCGGATCGGCTGCTGAAACTTCTGTTTGGATGCTCGCGCGGACTGTTCTTTGCTTCGCCCGTGATGGCGGGCGCCGTGGCCGGCCTTTGGATTCTGCGTAAAACTTATCGATGGCCCGCGATCCTAGCCGGAGTTATTGTTCTCTACTATTTCCTGTTCAATGCTTCCTTCTATTGGTGGAAAGCCGGGCTCGCCTTTGGACCACGTTATGCGGGTGCCTGCATTCCAATATTGTGCTTAGGAGTGGCGGTAGCGTGGACGCGCGTTTCCACACCTTGGCGCGCAGGACTGATGGTACTCGCGCTCGTTAGCGTATTCGTTACGCTGATGGTCGTTTCAACGTCGTCGCAACTCGCCATGCAGGATAGCTGTCCAATCGTGCATTCTTCCTGGCCCGATTTCTGGGCCGGCCACATTGCCACTAACCGGGAGTCCATGTTGCTGGCGACCGAGGCAATGGGCGGGTATGCGGCCTTTAATTCAGGACAGTTGATCGGCTTGCACGGGAAAGCGAGTCTCGTTCCCCTGATTGCGATGTGGGGCTTGGTAGGCTTACTCTGCGCCAGGTTGATGCGTCGCGAGTGAACATGCGGAGACAGCCGGCCTCGATTTTCGAGATAAGAGTCGTCCTGAACCTCGCTCGCATGCTTCCGCATCGGATGTAATATAAAGATTCCCGTTACGACGGGCTCATTTATAGGGGTGAAAGTCTTATGGCGCACACGGTCCATTGCGTGAAGTTCAACAGGCAAATGCCGGGGCTGGACGAGCCTCCGTTCGACAACGAATTAGGACGCAAGGTGTACGACAATGTCTCGCAAGAAGCCTGGCGGATGTGGACGGAGCACTGCAAAATGCTGCTCAACGAATATCGTCTGAATCCGGCACGCCGCGAAGATCAGGAAGTTATCGTCAAGCAGTTGGAAATGTTCTTCTTCGGTGAGGGATCTGCAAAGCCGAAAGAGTACGTGCCGCCATCGCAGTAGAGTAGTCTCCCCGCTGTCCATAAGAACGTGGAGGCGCAATCGCGCAGCGAGCCGAACCTCCGCATCATTCTTGCCTGCGCGATGAGACAGGTGCACCTTTTCCTTTGCAACCGTAGCATCGCCCGTCGGAGAGCGTTACCAGCCGACGGGCGATGCTAGGAGGAAGCTATCATTCGCTGAACGCCACTCCATTGAAAGCAGTAACGCCCGGTGCGCCTGATGTCGCCACCTGCGTCAAGGCACCGAAGTGATCGATCGAAAACACGGCAACATACGCGTTGCTGTTGGCGGCATAGATCACAGCGAGCCACTTGCCATCGCGTGAGACCGTGATATCCGTTGGCGATCCCGGCAACGACACCGATTTGTAGAACACTCCGCCTTGGCTGTCGCTGAAGAAGATGCTGATGGCCTGTGCAGGGGAGTTTCCTGTGTACCAGATGTTACCCGCTCCCTTGGCCACCCAGCAGGGCGCATTCGAAGGATAGGACGGCATCGGACCGACGACGGGATTGACGGTTCCGTTCTCATCCACAATGGCAAAGCTGTCAGGGCTATGCGCTGGGGTAAAGCCGAGGACGTCCCCCCAAAACGCTTCTCCAAGCGGCACCATGTCCGCGTCACTGGGCAATGGGATGGGATTGCTCGAGCCATTCAAAACGCCTCGCCGGGTGAGCGGAAGTTGAGAAAGAGATCCAGAACTGAAGGTGACAGCCGCCCAGCTTTGGCCAACGGCAATTTGCGCAGCCGACGGATCAGACAGGTTCACGACCGGGCCATCGACAAAGCCCCAGGGCCAGGCATGGCTCTCCGCGCAATTCGCGCCGACGACAAACAGATGGTTGTCGGTCAAGGCGACAGAGTCGGGCTTGGTGCATTCGTCGGCGAGGGAGATGGTCGAGCCTATTGCGACTGCATTCCCTTCGCGGATCAGCTGGCTCACCGTATTGGACCCGTAGTTCGCAACGGCGCCGAGATTTCCTTTGAACTGCACGATGCCCGCATTTGTACTGGCACCGCCCTTTCCGCCGGTCATTAGTGTTTGTGCCAACGTGAGTGAAGGCGTTCCCTGGGTGTTCAGTTTGAAAACAACGACTGCGTTCCCGCTTGCGTTGTTGGTGCTGGTGATGACTAGCGGACTGCGTACGTTTTGGCCTTGCACGGCAACCGTACCGGTAAGAATCAGCGCAGCTGGCAAGAATCCGGCGCGCCACAAGCGAAATTTAGTCAGGCACAGCTTACTCATCTGGATCTCCTCTGATTTAGAACACAGTTCGCGCCAGATAACGTGGGGGTTGGCCCGGCCATGAGGCGCGTTCAAAGTGGAGTTCGCTTGCAGGTCGCAGAAAGTTACGCTCCATGCGTTATCGGACAAAATAAAGTGATTGCTATTTTTTTTCGCCCTATGCGTAACTTTTCGGCCCGGTCCGTCGAAATCTAACGTGTGAGGTGGTGTGGGTGAACACCCGGGCGAATGCGGTCCGTATTTGCGCAAAGGTGTTGAAGTCGGTAAAGATTCCAGTGAGACGTTCCAAGGCATGCACTCCGGCGAAAATCTCGAGAGATTAATGATTCGCTATCAGGAAGGCGATTTCTCTGCGGCTACAGTTCTCATCCGTTCCATGAGCCCGCGCTTGCATCGCTTCTTCCTCGCAAAATCGATGAGCCGCGCCGATGCCTCCGACTTGCTGCAGGAAACCTGGTTACGGATTCACAAAGTGCGCCATACCTATCGTCCCGGGGAGCCGGCGCTTCCGTGGTTCTACGCCATCGCCCGGCACATTCGTGTGGATCACTATCGAAAATCCATCCGAGCCGTCGCCGGAGAAAAGGTGCTGGAGGAGATCTCAAAAAGTGCCCCTTCGACTCCGCACCAAACGGTGGAGTTGGACGCGTTACTCGAGCCGCTTTCTGAAAGCCAGCGAGAGATTATCGCTATGTTGAAAATTGAGGGTATGTCACTTGAGGAGGTTGCGCGCGCCACGTCGTCGAGCGTGGGATCGGTGAAACAAAAAGTGCACCGCGCCTATAAGAAGTTGCGGGAAACGATCGGCATAAGGGATACGAAGAAGTGGCGGAGCGGAGAACTCGCGTGAAGAACGAACACATTGACGAGCTCCTGATGAAGGCTGCTGGTGAAGGGCAGGATGTCGATCCTGGCGTGCTGGAGCGCATTGGCGACTCAATCAAGCCGTCCTTGCGTCCGGTGCGGCCGCTGCCGCCCGGTTGGCTGATGGCGGCGGGCGTCGCCGCGGTATGCGCGGCTGTTTCTTTGGCGGGCGCTGCACGGGCCGGATTCTCCGGGCTCGCAAAGATGAATGTGCTGGAACGCTCGCTGATCTTTCCAGCGCTCGGCCTGCTGGCCTGCCTGGTCGCGGTGAGCTTTGTCCGTCAGATGATTCCCGCGAGCCGGGTTCGCGTGTCTCCAGGCGGAGTATTGGGGCTCACGAGCATCGCACTGTTTGCAGTATTCGCACCGTTGTTCCGTGACTACCGCACCAGTCATTTTATTTCCGCCGGCATCATCTGCCTGCTTACGGGTCTCCTCCATGCGGTACCCGCAGGTTTGCTGAGCTGGCTCGTGCTTCGCCGCGGATTCGCGGTCGATCCTGTATCAGCGGGAATGGTAGGCGGCACTCTCGCGGGCCTGGCCGGTGTGGGACTGCTGGAGCTGCATTGTCCCAACTTCCAGGCGACGCACATTCTTGTTTGGCACATCGCCGTCGTCCCGGTAAGTGCTGCGATCGGGGCATCCTTCGGTTGGATCGCGCGTTACCGCGCCAGTTCACGTGGGTAAATCGCACAAGCGCCAGGCACTGGGCCATTCGCATTCGAGGTCCCGATCTACCGGACAAAAGAAATCCCCACTTCTCGCCGGATCGGCCGGAAGTGGGGCAGCGATCTTCTTTTTCCTTTTCTTCAGCCTTTAACGATTTTCTTGCTGGAGTTGTCCCACACCGCGACGCTCTTGTTGAAGTAAGCGAAGTTAGCGAGATGGCATCCAATGCTGGTGTTATTGCCGAAGATTTCATTCTCGACAACCGGCTTGCGCGTACGAACCGCATTGAAGAAGTTTGCCTGATGGTCCACTGTGTCGCTGTACCCCGGAGGCGTGACATAGCTCTCGCCGGTAGCATCGACCTTAGCCTGGAGAGCGGGTGTGTCGGGGTGCTCGTCGTGCCACTTCGACAAATATTGATCACGAAGACTCTTCGGCCAGCCGTAAATCGAATAGCTTTCCGGCTCGGGACGAGTGTCCTCGGGCTTGTAGCTGAGGGTGTTGTCTTTGATGATCATCGTGCCCTTGGTGCCGTAAAAGCCGATGAATTCGCCGCCTGCATTGTTCAGGTTGCAACGTACCGTGACGCGGAAGCTCGGATACTCGTACGCTGTCTCGATGAGATCGGGGAATTCACGACCATCTTTGAAGTGGAACAATCCACCGCTCGATGTGGCCCTTGAGGCAGGCACATTGGTGCCGGTGATGAAGTGAATTCCGGAAAGCAGGTGGACGAAGAGATCGCCACCGAGTCCCTCGCCGTAGTCGGTAAAGCAGCGCCAGCGGAAGAAGCGAACCGGGTCAAACGGGCGCTTGGGAGCTTTGCCGAGGAAGGCGTTCCAGTCGATGGTCTTTTCGCTGGCGTCCGGAGGGATGGGATAGACCCACGCACCGCTGGGGGAATTACGGTCCCAGTAGGCGTTGATACAGAAAACCTCTCCCATCTTGCCGGAGTCGTAAATCTCCTTGGCCTTCGCGTAGAGGACAGAGCTGACGCGCTGGCTGCCGACGGCGATCATGCGGCCGTGTTTCTGGGCAGCTTCGACCATAGCGAATCCGTCTTCGGGAGTATGCGACATCGGCTTCTCGCAGTAGATGTCTTTGCCGGCAGCGCATGCATCTTCAAAAATCTGGCGATGATTGTGGTCCATGGTCGCAAGAATGATGGCATCCACGTCTTTGCGGTCGAGAACGGAGCGATAGTCACGGGTCGCGGGGCAATTCGGATTGTTAACGGCTTCCTGGGCGGCAGTGTGGCGGCTGTCATAAAGATCGCAGACGCCCACGCACTGGACTCCGGGAACGTGGAGGGAGGCTTCCAGGTGCTCGCATCCTCGGATGCCGGTGCCGATGGAGGCGAAGCGAATAGTATCGCTGGGTGCCACCGGTCTGGGCGAAGCGTACAGGGTGCGGGGCTGCAAAACTGATTTGGCGACGGTGGTGGCCACCAGAGCGCCGGAACCGATCTGCATGAATTGACGGCGGGATACGGAATTCTTGGACATTATTTTCGCCCTCACAATGAGGAAAGGTGTTCTTCCGGATGAAGCTCAATGATCGCGGAAGTAAGCTACGATCAGGAATTATTGCACAACCGCAGGTGATTTAGTGAATCGATTTTCTAGACTACTAGAGGCATGTTCCGGATTGGAAAAATCGGAACAACTTTCCGTGTATTCCATGCCTGCCGACAACCCGGGACGATCGCCACGCTTTCGTAAGGTATCTCGAAAGCAAATCGTTTGCCGGGTCCAGAAAGGGTTGGTGAAGTTTGGTGCTGGAAACCGCCGGAAAGTATCGCATTTGCGAAGGCCTAGAGTCGCAATGTGCTGCTGAG
>JASLEQ010000446.1 GCA_030151135.1 Candidatus Sulfotelmatobacter sp.
TGAGATCTGGCCAGCGGGTGTCATTGCCAACGACCGCGTTTTCATCCTCTGAAACGGCGACGGCTCGAAGGTTCCACATCGGTGTAATGTACAAGTCCGGTGCATAGGAGCGAGTCATGCTGAGTGGAGATCTCAACCGCCGCGAATTCGTGAAGATCACAGCGGGTGCCGGAGCGGCGCTGGCCATTCCAAATCGAGCGGGCGCGTCCGATACGTCGAAGATGGTCGGCATCCAAGTGGGCGCGGTTTCATTTGTCGATGAAGGGACGGAACGAGTGTTGGACGTGCTGCAAGAACGCGGCGCGGTGAACACCCTGTTCCTCGCCGTGTTTACCTATGGACGCGGGATCGCGGGCCGGCAGATTCCGGGACAACCGCTGCCCGATCATGGGAAGCAGGAATACGATCTGAATTTCCACGGCGGGAATTTCGCGACGCCCCATCCCGAGTACTACAAGAACACGGTGCTAAAGAATCTGCGCGCGCCCGATCACGGGAATCTCGACATCCTGGCGGAGGTGGTACCCGCGGCAAAGAAACGCGGAATGAAGGTGATCTGCTGGCTTGAGGATGTGTTCCGCACGGATTTGCCGAACATCGAGAAGGTGCAAGAGCGCGATCTCCACGGACGAAATGCGGAGACACTTTGCGTGAACAATCCGGATTACAGAAACTTCCTCACCGGGTTGGTGGAAGACTACGCGCGATCGTATGACATCGATGGGATCATGTGGGGATCGGAGCGGCAGGGCGCGCTCTGCGACAGTTTGGCGCTGACCCATGACATGCCGCCGGTCGATCCAGGGACGGTGACGTGTTTCTGCCAATTCTGCCAAGCGAAGGCGAAAGAGCGCGGCGTTAACCCGGATCGTGCGCGCCAGGGCTTTCTGGAATTGGAAAAATTCGTGCGCGCCTCTCGCGGTGGCAAGCGCCCGTTGGACGGCTACTACGTTCAGTTCTGGCGGATCCTGTTGCGCTATCCGGAACTCGCAGCATGGGAGATGCTCTGGACCGACAGCCTGCGCGAAACTTACGCGGCCATCTACAAGACCGTGAAGACGGCCAAGCCGACGGTTCCGGTGGGCTGGCACATCTGGCACAACAATTCGTTCAATCCGATTTACCGCGCAGAGCAGGACCTTCATGAGCTGTCGAACTATTCCGACTTCATCAAAGTCGTGATGTACAACAACTGCGGCGGCGAGCGCATGGCGCTCTACGTCGACAACGCTGGTTCGACGATGTACGGCGATCTCACCAAGCAGGGCCTGCTCGACTTCAACTATGCGGTCATGAATTTCAAAGAGGGGAGCTACGAGCAGATTCCGCATACTGGGCTGTCGGCGGATTATGTGTATCGGGAGACGAAACGGGCTTTGGAAGGAGTGGCCGGGACGAAGACATTGATCTGGCCGGGGATTGATATTGATATTCCAACGGAAGCCAACAACAGCAAGTGCACACCGCAGAGCGTGAAGGGCGCAGTCTCGGCGGCGTTTCGCGCGGGAGCGCCGGGAGTAATCCTGTCTCGCAAGTATTCGGAGATGCGGTTGGCGGATCTGAGCGGGGCGGGGGAGGCGGTGCGGGAGATGAAGGTCTGAACTGAAAAGGAAAGGCCGCCATCTCTGGCGGCCTTCGATAGCGAAAGCAGAAACTACGGTGAAACGCCCGCGGGCGGTTGCGGCGCGGGGCTTGCTGTGGTCGCAGCTGCGGCTTCGTTCAGGATTCGGTGATGGATGGTAAACAGGGCCAGTTCCAACCGGTCCGAAACGCCGATCTTGTCATAGACGTTTCGCAGATAATTCTTGATGACCTGTTCGGTGGTGCCGAGCTGCGAGGCGATTTCTTTATTCTTGTATCCCTGCACGATCAAGGCGACGATGCGCAGTTCTTTCGCGGTGAGGCGATCGCGGACGCGCAATCCGACCATATCGTTTTCGGTGAGTTCGCTGGGGACGGCGACGTCTTGGACCCAGGTTTCGCCGCGCGCCACTTTGCGGACGCAATCGACGAGGGCCGCGCTGGTGACGTTGCGATAGACGACGCCATGCGCGCCGTTTGACATGTGCTTTTGCGCGCTTTCGCCGGTATCGGCCAGCACGATGACGCGGGTTTTTGCGCGATTGGCGGCCTGCATGATCGCGGCGAAGTCGTTATGAAAGCCGGCAGCGGCCACGAGAACGGCGGCGCGGAACTTGTCGAGCGCCATGAACATCTGTTCGGGCGTTTGTGCCTGCGCGACGATGCGCATTTCATCTTCCACCGCGAGGACTTTCGCAATGCCCGCACGGAAGATTGCCTGGTTATCGGCCAGAATCAGTTTGAGCATGTTGTCAGCGCTCCAATATCCGGTTCACAAAGTTAAGAGTTGCGAACAAACTCGTACGAATCGATCACGCAAGCCACGCCGCGGCCTTCGCCGCCCTCGCCGGTTTCATCGGCGCGGACGACCCGGCCCTTGCACTGGATAGTGACGTTCTCCTGGCCGCCAGTCATTTCCGGCGGCAGCGTGATCTCGAATTCCACCGGTGAACCGATGTCCATTGAGGCGTCGGCGCGGATGTACACGCCGGCCGCACTCAGATTCCCGGTGACACCTTTAGCGTCGGCAGCAGTCCCGCCCTCGCCTTTATGAATCTTGATCGGCAATTCAAGCGGAAATCTTTTCCCGGTCCGTGCTTCTTCCCCCACGGTACCTCCTCTATGTTGACCTGACTGTTCGGTTGCTGTGAGTGGGGTCAACGTCGTCAAACCAAGCTCCCAGCGGGCTGGAGCCCGCTTTTATGCTCACGGGCGGTTATATCACGGAAAGTTATCTGTGTAAAAGCCTGATAACCCGTTAGTTAACGGTAGTAAGTAGGTTCCCCCTGCCCGCCGGAGGGACTGCAAGCCCCCGCCGGACGGCCACACGGCCCGCACTTCACATGGTAGTTTTCTTGTGAGGAGTTTTTTGAGAGGGGCATCTATGCCAAGCTGGTCGCCAATCCGCAGAGTTCATTCAAATGCTATTCCGGCTGTTCTTGTGATGGCGCTGGGCGCGATCTCTGCGGCGCAGAACGCAGGACCGAAGCCCGCTCCGCAGTCGCCGCCCGCGGCGAACACCGCCCCCAAGATTGGCGAAGCTCCAGACGTACTGGTTCAGCTGAATTCAGCTTTGGAGGGCCTGGCGGCGAAGGTGTCGCCGGCGGTGGTGCAGATCCTGGTGACCGGATTCGGGCCAGTTCATGAGCAAGACCGGTCACAGACGGCCCTGATTGTGCGACAGCATGCCGTGGGATCGGGAGTGATTGTCGATCCGACTGGCTACATCATGACCAACGCCCACGTGGTGGAAGGCGCCCAGCAGATCCGTGTAGCGCTGCCCCTGGGAGGAGCCACCGACTCGACGGGGCTGGTTCCGATCGGAAAACGCCGGATTGTGGACGCGCGCCTGGTCGGGCAACACAAGGAAACGGATCTCGCGCTGCTGAAGATTGACGAGAAGGAACTGCCGACCCTCCCGCTGATCAGCCACGAACCTCCTCATGTGGGGCAGCTGGTGTTCGCGATTGGCAGTCCCGAGGGCCTGCAAAATTCGGTGACCATGGGCGTGGTGAGCGCGCTGGCGCGGCAGCCTGATCCGAGCAAGGCCATGACTTATATCCAGACGGATGCGCCGATCAATCCCGGAAACAGCGGTGGACCCCTGGTGGATATGAACGGGGCGGTAGTCGGCATTAATACGTTTATCCTGTCGCAGGGCGGAGGCAGCGAAGGGCTCGGATTCGCGATTCCCGCGCGCGTGGTCGATTTCGTCTACCGCAGCCTGCGCAAGTACGGGCACGTACACCGGGTGGAGATCGGCGCGAGCGCGCAGGACATCACACCCACGATGGCGGAGGGATTGAAGCTTACACAGCGGTGGGGCGTTATCGTGGACGATGTAACTCCCGACGGCCCGGCGGCAGCGGCGGGGTTGCAGATCCAGGACATCATTCTGAGCGCTGACAACCGGCGTATCGAGACCCTGCCCGCGCTCACCGCGGCTTTATACCTGCATCGCATCGATGAGGTCGTGAAGCTGGTGGTGTTGCGCGATAAGGAAAGGAAGACGCTCTATATCCCGGCCATCGAACACCGGGACCAGATGGATCAACTGCTGGATGCGGTCAATCCGGAGAATAGCCTGATCGCAAAACTTGGGGTGCTCGCGATTGATATCAGCGGCGACGTGGGCGCCAAGGTGAAATCAGAATTACGGATTCCCTCAGGAGTGATCATCGTGGGAAGGGCGGCCGATTTGATTACGCCGGAAACGGGCTTGCAGTCCGGCGACGTGATCCATCAGTTGAACACCACCAGGATCGACTCGGTCGCGACACTGCGGAGCGCGCTGGATGGGCTGAAAAGCGGCGATCCAGTGGTGCTGCAAGTCGAGCGCGACGACGGGCTGATGTATGTGAGTTTCGAGATGGAATGAAGAAGCGCCGGCTTGAGCCGTGCATTCTTTTTTGTGAAATTACCGCGGGGCGGCTGCGGTCAATGCCTTCAGGTTTGTATCGGATTGTAGTTGAAGTTTTGCTGTGATCACGTCAACTGCGCGCAAGTCCTCTTGCGTGAAAGCGTCCTGTCCGGCGCGGTAAAGCGCCAGCACCGCGACCACGCGAGATGCGTCCTCGACTGGCACTGCCAAGGCAGAGCGCAGCGTGCTGTACTTTGTGGGATCGTTCAAGTATCCCGGTTCGACCGAGGGATTCCCGTTGAGAATGGCCTTGTGATTCTGCGCGACCCAGCCTGATAGACCTTCGCCCAGCGGAATCCGCAGTGACGAAAACAAGCGATGGTTATCGCCCACCGCAAATTTCGGGAACAGAACGTCATGCTGCGGACAATAGACGGCCATGGCATCGAACGGAACAACGTCCTTCAGGCGGACCGACAGCAAGGAGAAGATGTCTTCAGGCCGCAGAGCAGCGCCGGCATTGCGTGTGAGCTGAGCAAGACCGTCCGCGATTTCCTGTGCCTGGGAAAGTGACCCCCGTCGATTCGCCGCCGAAGCCGTTATGCTGCTCGCCGCGGACTCCTCGAAACCGGCATCCGGAGCCGATCCGCGCACGATCTTGATATCGGTGGAAAGTTTCGGAGCAGCTTGCGCGGGTTGCTCGGTGGCGAGTTTTTCCAGCTCGATGTAGCGCCTTTCCAAAATGGCGACGACCTTGGGATCAAAACTTTTTCCCGCTTCTGCCACGACGAGCGCCATGGCTTCATGCAGCGGCAGTGCTTTTCGATACTGACGGTCGGAAGCCAGCGCGTCGAGACAATCGACCGCCGACAGAATTCGCGCGCCGATTGGAATCTCTTCGCCGATAAGGCCGAAAGGATATCCACTGCCGTCCCACTTTTCATGATGAGCCCGCACGATGGGAACAACGGGATAGGGAAAATGAACTTGCTCAAGAATCTCGGCGCCGACTACCGGATGGATTTTCATCTTCTCGAATTCTTCGGGCGTGAGTTTGCCGGGCTTCGAGATGATGTGCTCGGGGACCGCCAGCTTGCCAATGTCGTGTAAAACCGAAGCCGCCTGCAAGGCCTCGATTTCATCCGCATTCAGGCCCAACTCTTTTGCGAGTTCTACGGCGTAAACGCGCACTCGCTGCAGATGCTCGCCGGTAGTTTCATCTTTGGCTTCAATGGCCAGCGCCAATGCCTCAATGGTGCGCAGATGCAGCCTGGAGACTTGTTCGGCATGAACCTTCTCGCTCTCGAGTTTTCCCAGATATAAGCGGTACGAGCGATACATCAGGTAGATGGGCGGAAGTACCGGGAGAGACGATTGCCATCCAATGTGGCCGTTGAGGAAATGCACCACTCCGGCGATTGCCGCGCCCACCATGAAATAAGGAATCAGCCAGGAATGGCTCTCGCTCCAAACCTTGGCGATGGGCTTGTCTTCGGTGAGCCCGATAATGGTCGACGTCGCCGCCGTATTGCAGCCGAAATGTACGACGGCGGCAATCAAAAGGGCCAAAGGCCCGGGCGCATGAAGAATATGGATGGCGATAAATTTATAGCTGGCATAAGCCGCCAGGCTTGAGATGGTGACTTGCGAAAGGTTGAAGACAAGCTGCACGATCTTCAACCGGCGTGCGGGCTTCCAATAAAACTGCGCCAGGGTGCTGGCGACTCCGATGACCAGGGTCTCGGGCAGACTGAGTTCGAGGATCCCCAGCAGGGTGAACAGGAAGTTGACGGAAAGCGTGCCTTCTATCCCGGGAAGGCCGACCTTGAGCGAAGATGCCAGTAGCGCCGCTATCAAATAGCTGGCAAATTTGACGGGATCGCTCGTCTGCCAATAGGCGATCGACAGCGCGAACGTCAGCGCAGCGGAGAGCGCCATGCCCGCGATAAAGGCGCGGGCTGCTATGGAACGAACCCCAGACATGATAAGTGCTTAAATTTTCAACGAATTGCAAGCGCAAGTCGCCGGAAAACACCCGCCGCTGATTACGAACGTTACGCCCGGTGTATCAACAATTTACAAGCGACAACTGTCTTCGGGATGCGTTAGACGCCGGAGGCGACAGCCGAGACGTTTTGTCCCGTGTCCCATCGATTGGGACAAAACGCCCGTTGCGTTCCGCAACACGCACTCGCAACTCATAGAAAACAGAGGAAATCACCGTCGCAGGTTGGCCTCGGGCTTGCACATACTCCTGTCACTGGGGTCCGGTTACTGCATGTGGGGCAGCTGAATGGGGGAATTGTGAAGAGATTCTTGATCGTCATTTTGATAGCGACGCTTTCTACGGTAAGCGCCGCTCAATCGACAAAACTCTCGCCAGACTTGCAGAAGTCGACTGCCTCGAGCGCGAGAGTGATTGTTCAATACAATGGCGCGCCCGGACTGCTCGATTTGCAATTGCTGTCGACTCTGGGCTCGATCCTGAACGCGCTCCCGCTGGTGAATGGAATTGTGGCAGAGTTGCCGCTCTCGAACATTCTTTCTCTCGCGAATCAGTCGAACGTGAAATACATCAGTCTCGACCGCACGTTGAGTCCGACGTTAAGCAATGCGGCGCCGGCTGTGAACGCCGTCGCGGCGTGGCAGTCGGGTTATACCGGCTCGGGAATCGGCGTTGCGTTGATCGATAGCGGCGTGAGCAACCATCCCGATCTCAAGGGCGGATTTCTGGGACTGTCGCGCGTGGTCTGGAACCAGAGCTTCGTGTCGGGCAACGGAAGCGCGGATGACCAGTACGGTCACGGCACGCACGTTGCCGGATTGATCGCGGGCAACGGCGCAAGTTCCACGGGCTCGCAATACTCGCAGACATTCAAGGGCATTGCTCCGCAGGCAAACATCCTGAATTTACGCGTGCTGGACCAGAACGGCTCCGGCAGCGACAGCGCGGTAATCTCAGCCATCAATACGGCGATTCTGCTGAAGCCGCTTTTTAACGTGCGTGTCATTAACCTCTCATTGGGCCGCGCCGTATATGAGAGCTACACACTGGATCCACTTTGCCAGGCGGTGGAGAGCGCGTGGAAGAACGGGATTGTCGTGGTTGTGGCGGCGGGCAACAATGGACGCTACCAGCCAACGAATGGATACGCGACGGTGACCGCTCCGGGCAATGATCCGTATGTGATCACGGTAGGGGCGATGAAGCCAATGGGGACGCCGACCCGCGTAGATGATCTGATCGCCAGCTACAGCTCGAAAGGACCGACGGCGATCGACGCGATCGCGAAGCCCGATATCGTTGCGCCGGGGAACCTGCTGGTCTCGCTCGAAGCCCCGGGATCGACGCTGTACAACAGCTATTCGACGACGCATGTTCCATACAACTTTTACGTGAAGGGCGGCAGCAGCGCCTCTTCGTCCACGTATTTCACGTTGAGCGGAACCAGCATGGCCACGGGCGTGGTGAGCGGAATCGTCGCTGACCTTCTGCAGGCAAGGCCGAGTCTGACCCCTGACCAGGTGAAGGCGCGGCTCATGAAGACGGCCTGGAAGTCATTTCCCGCCTACAGCAGCACGACCGATCCCACGAGCGGGGTTACCTATACCGATCAATACGACGTCTTTACAGTCGGCGCCGGATATGTGGACGTTGAAGCCGCGTTGAGTAATGTGGATGTGGCAAGCGGAACGGCGATGTCACCGACTGCGACCTACGATTCGACCTCCGGGTATGTTTATCTCCACGACAGCTCCACGGCTGTCTGGAACACGTCGCCGACGTGGACGAACTCGGTAGTGTGGGGATCGTCGCAGTTCCTGGTAGGCGCGCCGCAATCGGCAATGAATGGAAACGCGCTCTGGGGCGGTAACAGCGAACCCTGGGGATCGAATGTTCTCTGGGGATCGAACGTGCTCTGGGGCAGCAATGTGTTGTGGGGCAGCAACGTTCTTTGGGGGAGTAATGTTCTCTGGGGCAGCAATGTGACGGGCGGCGAACAGTAAGGATCCTGTTCACGCCAGATCGGATGGGCCGCGACTCCGGTTGCGGCCTTTTTTACTGCAGAAAGATAGTGGCCTCTGCCGTCTGGCCGAAATCGTAACCACGCGGGGTTGCCACGCAAGATTTTGACGCCTAAGAGTAGCTCATTGATACTACGTGTTTGTGGCTTTGATCTTCACGGGACACACGACGTGCCCGCTTTGCGGGAAGGTCCTTCTGGCAAGCCAGGAGATTGTGAGCTTTCCTGCGTTTTTGAAGAAAACGCACCCTCTATTTTCGTATTCGGATGCTGCATTTCACAAAGAATGCTTCGATAACAGCGTGGATCACGTTGCGGTCACCAAACTTTATGGGAGATTCCGCGAGATTTTGGAGAGTCGTCCCAGAGGTCTCAAAACGCTGAAGGAGATCGAGGAGTGGGGAAAATCGGCATTTGCTGAATTTGAATGAAAGGAGGATGGCGCCGGAGAATCATGTGCCGGTAAGGAATGGAAAGCCCCGTGAAACGGTAGAACGGAGGGCCCGATCATCATTGCTGCGGGGCGAAGTATCCGCGGCGGGCGCGGACCTGAAGATCTTTCTTCAACGAAGAAATCTGGATGGTGCGGTAGCGGCCGTCTGGATCAAAATCCGCCGGCTTGTATGACACAACGTACTGGCTGCGGAGTTCGTCCTGGATCGCCGCGAACGACTTCGTAATGTCCTTCATCTTGAACGGGAAGAAGGCGCGTCCGCCGGTCGCGTCGGCGAGTTGTTCAAGAATCTTGTCGCCGCGCATGACCAGGCCGCTGTCGTCGGTCGAAATCGCGTAAATGATAACCTCGGCGCGCTGCGCCATCTCGATGGCCTGCGCTTTGGAGAACTCGCTCTGGTTGTCCTCGCCATCGCTGACAACAATAATGGCTTTGCGCACCGGACGGTCGTTGCGGTCTTTCGCGAGCTTATCCTTGCAGGCGCGGTAGATGGCGTCATAAAGAGCCGTTCCGCCGCCATCGTGCAGCCGGTGAATGCCAGTCTGCAGCAGGGAAACGTTGTCAGTGAAGTCCTGCGCCATTTGACTGTGGCTGTTAAAGCCCATAACAAAGGCTTTGTCGAAGCCGGTTCGCACCGTGTGCTGCAAAAAGCTCGAAGCAGCCTCCTGCTCAAATTGGAAACGGCTGCCGACGGATCCACTCACGTCGATCAGAAGTCCGAGATGCAAAGGCAGGTCGGTTTCGCGGCGGAAGTTCAGGATGGCCTGAGGCGGCTTGTGGTCATCAAGAATGCTGAAGTCATTCTGGTTCAGGTCGCGGACGAACTTGCCGTGCTTGTCGGTAGCAATAAAGAGGACATTGACTTCGTTCACGCGCGCGTGCAGCGTGATGATGGAGTTTTGATCGTCCGGGGCGGGAGTTGGCGCCACACCCGTGGACGCGCTGTAGGTGGGGGCGTTCGAGACGTAACCGGACTGTGCCTGTAACCGGCTGGTTCCTAAAAAGGTTGCCAGACAAACGGCGAATAGTCCGAAAATCGACTTCGTGTACTTCATGCCCGGCACATCCAATTTTTTCACGATAAAACGCGTCTTCGAACACTCCCAAGATAGTAGATGCACGCCAGGGGCCGAAATCAGGGACATGCTGGAGACCGTTTTGTCTGACTGTAGGCGTGAACCCCGTAAGTGCCAAGTTACAAAAGGTGCACACTGTTGGTCATGGCATGAAACTTGCTTTTGCTGATTCACGACGCGTTCTATCCGAATGCGAATGTTGGCAAACCGCATTCACGCGTTAACATAGTTGGGTTGGCTGTCACACATTTCCTTACAATTCTTTGCGGAGGGGTGAATGAAAAGATTCATCGTGTGTCTTGCCGTTGTGCTCATATCCGTCGCAGGCCTGGCGAGCGCGAGTGACGTGCGCGAGGAACAGCGCGTTCGAGATGCGGGAGAAGTCCTGAAAGAAATCCTGAATATACCCGACGACATTCCGCAGGATCTGCTGGATAAGGCCGAATGTATTGTGGTGCTGCCGTCCGTCAAGAAAGGCGCATTTGGCATTGGAGGCAGTTACGGCCGCGGTGTGATGGTCTGCCGTAGCGGGCCGCATTACAAGGGCAGGTGGGGGGCGCCGGCGCTCTACGCGCTCGAGGGCGTCAGCATCGGATTCCAGCTTGGCGGGCAAGCCACGGATTTCGTCCTGCTGGTGATGAATCCCAAGGGCGCGACGTCGCTGCTCAGCAGCAAAGTGAAGCTTGGCGCCGATGCGTCGGCTGCAGCTGGACCGAAGGGCCGTACAGCGGAAGGCGCGACTGACATCGTGATGAGTGCCGAGATCCTGTCCTATTCCCGCAACAAGGGTTTGTTTGCCGGCGTTTCGCTGGAAGGCTCAACCCTGCGTTCCGACGGCAGCGCGAATGAGAAGCTTTACGGCAGGAAGCTGAGTGCGCGAGATATCATCCGCGACGGCAAGGTCGGAGTTCCGGCTTGCGCGCAGGAACTGGTTTCGCAGCTCGATAAGAAGTCTCCGGTAAACAGGTCTGACCCGAAGTCGCTGGAGTAGGTTATTTGGTCCAACTCTGTGCCCTCGGCGGCGAAAGTTTTATGCCGCAGAGGGCATCGTTGTTTTTGTATGATCGAAGGCCATGGCGTCGAAGCGAGCTGGCGAGCGAACCCGCTGTGCGTGGGCGAACAACGAACTCTCCATCCTTTATCACGATGAAGAATGGGGCGTGCCGGTCCATGACGATCGCGTGCTTTTCGAATTCCTCATCCTTGAAGGCGCACAAGCTGGACTGAGCTGGAACACGATCCTCAACAAGCGCGAGAACTACCGGCGCGCGTTCGATAAGTTCGATCCGAAGAAGGTTGCGAAATATGACCAGCGGAAGGTGGCCAGGCTGCTGGCCGATCCGGGCATTGTGCGCAACAGGTTGAAGATCGCGGCGGCCGTGGGAAATGCGAAGGCTTTCCTGAAAGTGCAAGAGGAGTTCGGCAGCTTCGACCGCTACATCTGGCAATTTGTCGGAGGCAAGCCGAAAGTGAATCAATGGAAGTCGCTTCAAAAACTTCCGGCGCGCACGCCCGAGTCCGATGCGATGAGCAGAGATCTTCTGCGGCGCGGTTTCAAGTTCGTGGGATCGACCATCTGCTATGCATTCATGCAGGCCGTGGGCATGGTGAACGATCACACGGTGGAGTGCTTCCGAGCGAAAGTCATTTAGCTCACACCGGCAGTCTTATTTCATGCTTCCGCGCGCAATCCAGGACGGCTGCGTCCGGAAATACACAAGCTCCTGAGATACAAATCAACGCGGGCTGGAAAGTGCGCTTGCCGTGAGGTAGACCGCAACCAGTCCCAAAAGAAGTACAGCGCCTTCCACGCGGGTGGACCAGACGTGCAAGGCATCGAACTGCACGCGCAAGGGACTGGTGAGTGGAACCTGGGCGAAGTCGGCAACCTGGGCGCGAAGGGTGTCCATGCGGGGGATGATCCAGAACTGCGAGAACAGCGTAAGCGCCAGCATCAGGCAGATAAGCACGTGGCGGATGGCGAAGAGGTTTGCGGTGCCTTGCGCGAGGTAACTGTAGAGCAAGGAACAGATCAGGAACGCGACACCTGAGATGATCGCGAGCCAATGCAGCTTGTTCAGCGATCGTCCGACCAGGTTCCCGGCGAGATGGGTGTTCGGCAGGACGGAAAATGCCGTTGGCGCGAGCACGAAGGCGAAAAAGATCAGACCGCCGATCCAGACCACGAGCGAGAGCAGCATCAGATAGCGGAGGAAGGACATGACTGCCAATTATAGCCAGCGTTGTCATCCTGAGCCGGTTCTTTTGCGCGAAGACCTATGCATTCCGCTGGCAGCGCCGACGCTCCAGGCAAGTTGCATAGGTCCTTCGCTTCGCTCAGGATGACAAAAAGATAGGGGCTTAAACCGGGACGGCGACATTCTCAACAATCTCTTTCAGTACCTGATCGGATTGCTCCGACTTCTTCAGCGTTGAGGCGTAGAGATTGTTTACGACCACGCGATGAGCGAAGACCGGAACGACGAGTGGTTTGAAGTCGTCGGGGGTGCAGAAGGTGCGGCCTTCGAGGAAGGCCATGGCTTGCGCGGCGCGGTAGAGAGCTTGCGATCCGCGTGGGGAAACTCCAAGCGACAGGAACTCCGATTCGCGGGTGCGGCGGACGATTTCGAGCGCATAGCTCACCAGCGAATCGTCGACGCGGATGTTCTTCACCGCCTGTTGCATCTCAAGCACATCGGCCGCGGTGAGAACCGGGCGGAGAGCATCCAGATGCGCGATCCCCGCTTCGGAGCGCAGGATCTGGCGTTCAGCCTGGGCATCGGGATATCCCATGCGCACGCGCATCAGGAAGCGGTCGAGTTGCGATTCGGGCAGCGGATAGGTTCCGTGATGCTCGACAGGATTCTGCGTGGCGATCACCAGGAACGGCTGCGGCAATTCATAGGAGTGTGCGTCGACCGTGACTTGGCCTTCGTTCATCGCTTCGAGCAGCGATGATTGCGTCTTTGGAGTCGTGCGGTTGATTTCGTCGGCGAGAAGGACGTTGGTGAAAACCGGTCCGCGCTTGAATTCGAATTTCTGATCCGCTGCGGAATAGACCGAGATGCCGAGCACGTCGGACGGCAGCATGTCGCTGGTGAACTGCACGCGCTGAAAGCTGCAGTCGATGGCGCGTGCGAGGGCCTGTCCGAGAGTCGTCTTGCCGACTCCGGGAACGCCTTCGATGAGCAGGTGTCCGCGGGCGAAGATGCTGACCAGCGCGAGGCGAACAACGTCGTCCTTGCCACGAATGACGCGGCGGAGGGCCTTCTCCAGTTCAGCAGCCTTGGTGGACACAGCGATAGCAGTCTCGGGCGACATCGGATTGGATTCTACTATTCATGCTGCAAGCAGCCGAGTTACTGTCGTCATCGAGCTGCTAGCTTCTAGCTCCTAGCTTCTAGCTGCTAGCAACCTAAGAAGCGCGTCGCTTCACTTTGAACGCAGATTTCTGCCTGGCTTGCACACATCGAGTCGTCGATGGTTCAGCTTTGGCTAGAAGCCAGGAGCTAAAAGCTAGTAGCTAGAAGCTGAATCCGCTGGCCTTCCCGTGAGGCGCTCGATTCGTTTCGCGATTGGGGGATGCGTTGAAAACAGGCTCGCGAACATGCCCGCGTTCACTCCAAGGAAGGGCTGAATGATGAACAGGTGCGCGGTCGACGGGCTTGCCTGCATCGGGAGGCGTTTTGCGTACGCATCGATCTTCTGTAGAGCACTCGCTAACGCGTAGGGATTGCCGGTGAAGTGCGCGCCTGTTGCATCGGCCTGATACTCGCGCGAGCGCGAGACCGCAAGCTGAATCAGGCTTGCAGCGATGGGTGCGACGATCAGCATGAAGAGAGCGGTGAGTCCTCCTCCGCCGCGATCGTCGCGGTCACGTCCGCCGAAGCCGCCGAAGAGCATGGCCCAGCGTCCCATGCTGGCGAGCATAGTGATGGCGCCAGCGATGGTTGCGGTGACGGAGCTGATCAGGATGTCGCGGTTGTTGACGTGTCCGAGTTCGTGCGCGAGAACGCCTTCGAGCTCTTCGTCATTGAGCAGCTGCAGAATGCCGTGCGTGACTGCGACGGAGGCGTGTTGCGGATTGCGTCCGGTGGCGAAAGCGTTCGGCGATTCGGTGGGGATTACATACATTTTCGGCATCGGGATGCCGATTTTCTGCGTGAGGCGCTCGACCGCGGCATAAGCTCGCGGCAATTCTTCGCGAGAAACGGGCTGTGCGCGGTACATGGCCAGCGCGATCTTGTCGGAATAGAAATACGAGACGAAGTTCATTACTGCGGCGAAGATCAGCGCCAGGATCATTCCGTTCTGTCCGCCGAAGGCGCGTCCGATAAACATCAGGAGCAGCGTGAGGGCGGTCAGAAGGAACGCGGTCTTGAAAGTGTTTCCCATAGTTTTTCGTTGCTACACCATTGGATGTAGCGGTTCAGGGCGAGATGCATGTGTCCCATTTTGGGAATGCGGTAGTTTGGTGGTGGTATCCCCCCTCCCCCTCGGTCTATTGAAATCATCGGGTTAGGGGAAAATTGCGGAATAATCTATGGGGCTCAATCGGTTACGGGCAAAATCTTGCGAAATAAGGAGTTAGCTGCGCTTTCGATTGCTCCGGCACGGTTGATCTTCGCCGTTTTGGACCGTGGACGTCAAGGAATGTGGTCACGAGGTGTTGTGACGCTGGCGAGGGATTCTCGGGACGACGTTCGGGGACTAGTTCAGCCGTCCCTACGGGACGGGGCGAGTCTCGTCGACGTATCCCGGTGCCGGAAGCGCCCGGGCTATTATCAGGCGCGCCTGCAGCGCGCTTGGTGAGGATTTTCTCGCCTGAGCATTGGGCCTTAGCGAGGTTCTTCCGCCCCTCCGGAGCTGGTGCGATCTAAAAGCGAAAGCCCACGGCTGGCGCCGTGGGCTGCATTCGTTGGCCGCTTCGCGGCCGGCTTCGAAATAGGCACATAGATTTCGATTAGGCTTTTTGGTTTTCGCGTTTCAGGGCGCGTTCGAGGGTATAGTCCAGGGCGGCTTTGGTTTTTTCGTATTCCTGCTGGCTGATGCGGCCCTGTTTGTGTTCGACTTCGAGTTCGAAGAGTTCCTCTTTCAGACCTTCCAGCAGCTTCGAGGCAGGCGGGGTGCGGGGGCGCGGCGCCTCTGCCACAGCGGACGAAACTCCGGAGCTACGCCTCGGAATTGGAATGTCGAAATCTTCCAACTCTTCGATGGATGACGGTGCAGCCGAGCCGCGGGCTTTGCGATTCGCGGCTTGCTGACGCGATGCGACGAACACTCCGCCGATGATGAGGACGGCGGCGAAGCCTGCAATGATCCACCAGCGATATTTCTGGAGCGGGTCGGGAGCGTCGATGGGTGGACCTAATCCACCGCCGGGGCGACTCTCGGCCTGCTGTCCGTTGGATGGCGCTTGAGTCTGGCCGCCCTGGTCCGCCGGGGCCGCGAGCTCGCCTTCCCCCGTAAGTTTGAACGCCATCTGCTGAC
>JASLEQ010000465.1 GCA_030151135.1 Candidatus Sulfotelmatobacter sp.
AGGAGTATTGATTCAGGGCTCCGACGGCAACTTGTACGGGACCACGCAGGGTCAGGGTGTGACTGGCTACAGCAGCGGCACCATTTTCAAGATGAGCCTGGATGGCGTACTCACAACGCTTCATTCTTTCAATGGCACCGACGGCGCTCAGCCCATCGCTGGTCTGATTGAAGGAGTGGACGGAAATTTTTACGGCACAACATACCTGGGTGGAAGTACCGCGTGCGGAAATCCAGCGGGCTGCGGCACTGTCTTTGAAATCACGCCTGCGGGTGTTCTGACGACCTTATATAACTTCTGTTCGCAATCCGGCTGCGTAGACGGTGGATATCCCGAAGGGGGACTGGTTCAGGATGTAGTTACCGGAGACTTCTACGGTACAACGTATTTCTTCGGAGCTTTCGCTGGAGGTACGGTCTTCAAGCTCTCCCGCGATGGCAAGTTGACGACACTCCACAATTTCAGCGGGCCCGATGGACAGTATCCCATGAGTGGGCTAATGCAGGCGTCTAACGGAATTCTTTACGGTACAACGTACGAAGGTGGCATCAACAATTGCTATCTAGGCTGCGGGACGATCTACGAAGTCACGCGGAATGGAACATTTGCAACTCTGTACTCCTTCAGCGAACCTGGTCCATCCAACCCTTATATGGGGGCACTGATCCAGGGAACGGACGGACGTCTGTACGGGACGACGTTCAGCGGAGGCGGCTCCGGGAATGATGGCGCAGTGTTCAGAATTAGTCTCTCAGGAAACCTGACAGTACTGTTCGCATTCGATGGCAACGATGGCGCCTCACCACATGGTGGGCTAGTAGAAGCTACCAACGGAACCTTTTATGGGACGACTCCTCCGGGCATAGTCTTCGACCTGATCGGCCTCAACCCATACGTGAAGATGCAGCCAAACTACGGCACCGTAGGGACTCAGATCAATATTCTGGGCACAGGCCTGATAGGAGCAACCGCGGTGACTTTCAATGGGCTGTCTGCTCAATTCACCGTACAGTCATCGTCTCTTATCACGGCGACCGTCCCTGCTGGTGCAACGAGTGGTCCTATTATTGTGACCCTACCAGGTCAAATTCTCTCTAGCACTTTCCCGTTCTACGTCCGCCCGTAGTGAGTGATGCCCACTCCTGATATAGCACTTGATGCCAATTGGCGTAACATCTCGATTGCATCATCGAGGATAAGGATGAAACCGAACCGAAAAGCTTGGGGGGCGGTGCTCGTTGGCACAATCTGCTTTGCGATTCTTCTGTTCCTGGTCTTCACACAGGACTGGGCGATCGGCTACGTATTCCGCCGATGATTTTGGCAAAGAATCTGGTCTCGCCAACCACACTTTTCATTCCGCAATGAGGCTGAGGCCTCGGTCATAATTGATAGCGACACGGAGCACCGCACTTTTCCACAGCCTGCGTCCCCCGATTGTGACATCTGCCCTTGCGCACCGAATTCAAAATATTCCATCATTCCCGTAGCAGGCAAAAAGCCAGCGCCTCCCCAGTAAAGGGAGTGCAGCCGATCCTTGAAAATTAACGCCCGATAGATGAATAAGTCGTTTAGATCCAAATATTTACATGTAACTCCTTTGTCCTCAAATATTTGCGCGGAATGATTGAATATCCCATTCCGTAAATATTCATGTTTTCAATACTTTGCCGGAAGTCGAATTAAAAAATAATTTCGTAAATATAGGGCTCCACTCCAGTAACTTCAACGAAGTCAATGGCTTAGGGCCAAAATATTGAAAATAAGGGATTTATAACTTGATTCGGCTACCGAAAAACCATCGATCCTACTTCTCCAGCGCCGCCGCAAAGGCGTCCAGCGACAATGACCGCAGCAAATTCCGCCGCATCCCGCGCTCTACATCTGCCAGGCGGTCCGACGCATTCGTAATCCATTCGAAGTCCACCGACTCCGCCATCCGCTTCAACTCCGGAGCGATGTCGGTGTTTCGTACCAGTTCCGGCGTCCCCGAATCGATGAACGCCAGATCCTGCAGTAGTGAATAAGTTGTCCGGATCAGCGCTTCAGTCTTCTGCCGCCCTTCGGCTCCCGGCCGATACGACTCCGTAACCTTGAACAGTTCGCTGTGCTCGCCGCCGCGCAGCGCCGAATGCAAGATCGCCAGCGCATGTTGCCGCGCCGCAATATACGATTCCAGATCGAAACTCCGCGCCCGTCCAACCGCTCCCTCGCACAGCCGCGCTACCAGCGCTCGCTGCGCCGCCTTCCACTCCGGATGGTGCTTCTCCAGATCTTTCTCGATATCTTCCCCGGACAGCGCGCCCAGCGTGAACGTCATCGACCGTGACCGGATCGTTGGCAGCAACTCCCCCGCATTTTCGGTCAGCAGAAAAATCGTCGCGAACTCCGGAGGCTCCTCGAGCACCTTCAGCAGAGAGTTCGCCGCCTCTTTCATGAACGCCGAATCGGTGAAGATGTACACCTTTTCCTTGCCTTCGGCCGGACGGTAATAAATTGTCTCGATCACCCGCCGCACCTGGTCGACCTTGATCATCATCTGCGGCGGATCCGGCGGAATCACCAGCACATCCGGATGGGTCTGCACCAGGATGCGCGTCTCTTTCTTATCGGTCTCGCGCAGGTTCTCGCGCGCCTCAACTGCCTCGGCAAACCGCGCATCCAGATCGAGCGCCGCTGCGATCCGCGTGCAGTTCGAACAGGTCCCGCAGAAATCCGGTAGCCCATCGCCTTTCGGCGGATTCAGGCAATTCAAAGTCTGCGCCAGCATCAGCGCCAGCGTGTACTTGCCCGAGCCCTTCGCTCCGGCGAGCACAATGGCATGAGGCAAATGATCGCGCCCCATCATCTCGCGCAAGCGATGGACGATTTCGGAATTACCGTGAAAATCAGAGAACATGGCAGCAATCTGTTACCAGTCTATCGATCATCGTGATCTACAGTAAGGGACATTGCAGAAGTGACCTCCGATAGTGGACGCCGGTCAGACGCGCAGCTTCTTGCGCACGATCTCCAAAATCTTCTGATGCGTCTGCCCCGGAGTTCCCCTCGCATCGATCACCTGCACCCGGCCCGGTTCCCTCGCCGCAATCGCCGCGAATCCCTCCCGCACTCGCGCGAAGAATGCCCGCGTCTCCCGCTCGAAGCGGTTCTCGTCGTGCCCGCCGTTCGAACTCTTCGCCTCGAGTTCGTTTCTTCGCCGCGCCCGGCTCAAACTCGTATGCGGATTCGAATCCAACAGCAACGTCAAATCCGGCTGCAGTCCCCCACAAAGCACCTCATGCAGCGCGAGCACGGGACCGCTGCCCAACTTTCGTCCGCTGCCCTGATAGGCTTCCGTTGAATCGGTGAAACGATCGCACAACACAATGGCTCCGCCAGCCAGCCCCGGCTCGATCACCTCCGCAATGTGCTGCGCTCGCGAAGCAAACATCAATGCCATTTCAGCCTTCGGATCGAGTCCGGATGTGCCCGAATCCAGCAGCACTTTACGGATCTTTTCTCCCGTCCCTGTTCCGCCGGGCTCTCGCGTCTCTACTACTTTATGTCCGGCCTGGCGCAAAGCGCCGGCCAGCTTTCGCATCTGCGTGCTCTTGCCGGTACCATCGAGCCCTTCGAATGTAATGAACTTCCCGCGTCGTGACATTCAGCCGAATGATAGCAGCGTCACTCCCCAAATGTGCGCGCGCACCTGCGAAGCCGGCGTGTGATCTGAAGAAGGTTCCGACCGAACACATCACCTGCTAGCATGTCAGCGATTCGATGACAACAATGAGCCGCAAACTCCTGATTGCGTTCCTGCCCGTACTCATTCTCGGAGGAAATCTCTCCCACGCTCAAATTCGCGGCTTCACTGCCACATCCGCCGCTCGCGAATCTCAAGTCGAGGCCAAATTCAAATCCATCCCCACTCCCGCCGAAGAACGCCGCCAGCACCGCATCTTCACCCAAGAACCCCACACCGCCGGATCGAAGCGCAACAACGAACTCGCCCAATACATCGCCGCCGAATGGAAGAAGCAAGGCCTCGAAGACATCGTCATCCACCGCTACGACGTCTACGGCACCAACCCCAAGAGCGCCTCGCTCGAGATGATCGCGCCGACGAACTACAAAGCGTCGCTCAAAGAGATTCCCATATCCGGCGATGAAGACTCCGCCAATCCAGCAATTTCCGGCGCATGGCTCGGCATGTCCACCTCCGGAGAAGTCACCGCCCCGGTCGTCTACGCCCACAGCGGCAATCCCGAAGACTACGATCTGCTCCGCAACAACGGCATCAGCGTCAAAGGCAAAATCGTCCTCGTTCGCTACTCCAATCCTTACAGCTATCGCGGATTCAAAGCGCTCACCGCGGAGCGCGAAGGCGCGGCCGCCAT
>JASLEQ010000493.1 GCA_030151135.1 Candidatus Sulfotelmatobacter sp.
AACGCTTTCCAGGACGGGTTCGTTGTCGAGAACGCCGCTCTGACCGGAGACGATGCTGCTGACTTGCTGTTAGGAAGTACGGGCATCTTTGCGGCCCACGACCAAACCTTCCTGGGCGGCACCACTGGCCGCCGATGGAAATTGTTCCGGCCCTTCGTGCAGGACGATTGGCGGGTCACGCCGAACCTCACCCTTAATCTCGGTGTTGCATGGGCACTGGCCACTCCAACCACCGAAGTACAAAATCGTCAGGCGAACTTCGATATTCAAACCCTCCAGTGGTACGTTCCTAAGGGAAGCCCCGCTATAAGCGGATGCACAAACTGCGTCGCAACCGACGGCCGCGTCGGAATTCAATTCGACAAAACCGCCATCGAACCCCGTATCGGTATTTCATGGAAGGTCATGGGCAGCGACAAGACGGTTCTTCGCGCCGGCTACGGCATCCTCCACGATTCCTCCTGGAACCAGGGCGGACAAGGTTTGTGGCAGAACCCGCCTTACTATGCCGAAGTCGATCCGTGCCCCAGCGATTTCTGCCTTGGATACCAGAGCGCCTTCGGTTCGCTCTCCGGAGGTTTCCTGGTCGATCCATCCACTCCTTCAAGCACTCCCGTTGCGGGCGGAGCGGTTTTGTCCGGCCCCGTGAATCCCCAAAGCTACACCGGAACCATTCAGTCGATGAACCGCAACTTCCGGCAGGGCATTGTGCAGCAATTCAATTTGAACATTGAGCGCCAACTGCCCGGAAATGTAGTGCTGACCACAGGCTATGCCGGCACCCGCAGTACGCATCTCCTGGTCGGGCAGGCAAATGAAAACCTTTCGTCCCCTAGTGCGTGTGGCGTGGTGCCCGGTTACACGGTGGGCTGTGGATTCCCTACCTACCCATATGCCGCCGCATTCCAGGCCGTCGACAGCAACAACAGCGTGGGGACGGCACGTTATGACTCCCTGCAAATCAAAGCTGAAACCAAGAGCACACGCCACGGACTTTATGCTTTGCTCGGTTACACCTGGTCTCGAACATTTGATTCCGGTATGCCCGATGGTCTCGGCACCAATCCCGGAGCTATTTACTACCCGCTTCCCGGAAGTGCAAAACTCGATTGGGGTCTCTCGCAGTTAAATCTCAACGACAACTTTACCGCCAGCATCCTTTACGATTTGCCATTTGGTAAAGGTAAGCACTTCGGCAGTAGCTGGAGTGGCGCCACGAATGCCGTTCTGGGCAACTGGCAAGTAAACGTCATCGAACACGCCACCTCTGGCTTCCCGCTTTTCTTGGTAGATAGCGGTGACGGATCCGGAGTGTTCTTCTCCTATAACGGGAACACTTTCCAGCGCCCGAATGAGGTCGGCGATCCCAATAAAGCGGGCGCCGTTGCGGGCAATCCCACTTGCGCCGCACCGTCCCAGATCCACACGATTCAGAACTGGTTTAATCCCTGCGCCTTTGCCCAGGCTCCGGCCGGCGAACTCGGAACCGCAGCGCGAGCTCCGGTGTACGGTCCGCGTTTTGTGAATACGGATTTTTCAGTCATCAAGGACTTCCCGCTTTCCTTCCGCGAGGGAACTGATCTGCAATTCCGTGCCGAGTTCTTCAACTTGTTCAATCACCCTGAGTTCTACATGGGCGGAGTGGGCGGAAGTGGCGAGCAGGATATCAATGCGCCGGCTACGTTCGGAGTGATCAATAACACAGTGAACAACGCCCGTCTGATTCAGTTCGCCTTGAAACTCAGGTTCTGAGGGGTCGCGCTTGGAACAGGAAAAGTCCGGGCAGATCGGGTCCGCGCCGATCTGCCCAAGCTTTTTACGTAGCGAAAAAGGAGATCATGCGAACCGGTAAACCCATCGTTCTCGCATTGTGGATTCTGTCGCTAAGTCTATCCACCTTCGCCCAGCCCCGTCGCAAAGTCATCATCAACGAAGACTGCTCCGGTCCGGGCGGCAGCAACATGCAGACCCTGCTCACCTTGATCCAGTCTCCGCAAGTTCAGGTCTTAGGCATCACTGTGGTCAGCGGAGATCAATGGCTCGACGAGGAAGTCGCCCACACGCTCCGCTTGCTCGAGATCATCGGACGCACCGATATTCCCGTAGTTCCCGGTGCACAATTTCCGCTCGTTCGCACCCGCCACGAAGCCCAATTCTGGCAGCTTCAGTTCGGACAGGTCGCTTATGCCGGAGCCTGGGATAATCGTTGGTGGCACGAGGCCTCGGTAGTTCCTCAGATGTCTGAGGGCCAGCCCACCACCAAGCCAGCGCAGGAAGACGCTCCGCATTTCATCATCCGGATGGTCCATAAGTATCCCCATGAGGTCACAATTTACGAAGGTGGCCCAATGACCAATCTCGCGCTTGCCATCTCTATTGATCCTCAACTCCCGCACCTCGCGAAAGATCTCATCTTTATGGGTGGAAGCATCAGCCCCAACAGCGACGATCCGGAGTTTCTCAACAATCCGCGCCATGAATTCAATTTCTGGTTCGATCCCGAGGCAGCCGCCATCGTCCTGCGCGCTCCGTGGAACAAGATTGTCTGCACCCCTACCGATGTTTCCGTCAAAGTGAAAATGACCGCTGGATTGGTCAAGCAAATCGAGGCCGCCGGCTCCCCGGTTTCGCGTTACATCGCGAAGTTCGCCATGCTCACCCCCGGCGCCGACATTATGTGGGACGAATTGGCTGCCGCCGCCTTGATCGATCCCAGCCTCATCACCCGGTACGACACTCGTTATATGAGCGTCGATCTCGATCATGGCGCCGCCTACGGCAATACCGTCACTTGGCCCGTAGATGCCACCCAGGTTCCCGCCACAAGCAAGGTCGACATTCAGTTCGACGTGGATGCTGAAAAGTTTTATCGCATGTTCCTGCAGTTAATGACGGGTCCCACTCCCGGCGCGTGACCACGGTCCGCCGCTGGCAGCGGACGGCGGAAGGGCATACAATTAAGGTTCGTAACCTTTGCTGTCATATGTCTCCCATTCCTGACGACCTCACCACAGTAAAAGACGACATGATTGCCTTCATCGAGGGCCACGGCATGCGCCGTTTTCATGGCTACGTCGACTACGAGGAAGTGCAGTCCGTCATGTGGGAAATGGGAGGCAATCCCGACGGCTGGAAAGACTTCGTCGAACTGGCGAAGGCGGCTGGCGCGGCTTTTCTTACCATGCATTCCTGGATCCTCGAACGCCAGGAACTCGACGAAATGGTCGAGCGTCTTACCAACTCTGAATTCACCGACGGCGACGACGTCGAAGACGCACGCTGGCTCCGCGCCCACGTCGGCAAAGTAGGATACCTCCAACTCGGCTGGGCCTATCAGGGTTCCATGTTCTTGTGCGAGGTCAGCACCGAGTGGTACGAACGCTACCAGCATCTTCTCGAAGTTTCAGACGAATTCGGCGGCCTCACGCTCGATGAACCCGGCCAGGACGGTGAAATCTAGGCTTCCTCCGCATCGCTTTCATCTTCCGTTCTCAATAGGCCACTGACTCCCTGCCTGCATCCTTGCCGTTTCCCTCTATATGCGATTCCTATCGCCTCCACCGTCAATCGGTTTTTCCACCGCTTCCGGAAGAGTAGACTTCTCGTTTCCATGCAATGGATCTATCAGCCGCCGGACGCGCGCAAGTTGGAACGCCTCTGTTCCGATTTGCAAGTTGACTCTGCGCGAGAGTTTCCTGCCGAATCTCTTCCGGTCCTTTCCGGACTCCTTGTCCGTCGCGGCATTTTCGATGCACAAGCCGCATCCCGCTATCTGAAGCCCTCGCTTGAACATCTTCACGCGCCTGAATGCCTGACCGGACTTCGAGCGGCCGTCGATCGTCTCGACGCCGCCATCGAGCGCAAAGAGCCCCTGCTGATCTACGGTGACTACGACGTGGACGGCACCATGGCCGTCATCATCCTTAAGACGGCGATAGAGCTCTGCGGAGGCAACGCCGACTTCCATGTGCCCCACCGGATTCGCGAAGGCTACGACATGCGCGATGACGTGATCGAACGTGCGGCCGCCGCCGGGATTCGCCTCATCGTCAGCGTCGATATGGGCATTCGCGCTTTCGGGCCCGCGGAAACGGCCCAGCGGCTCGGCGTCGACCTCATCGTCACCGATCATCATCTTCCCGGCCAGTACGGCGTCCCAAAAGCGCTGGCCGTGATTAACCCGAATCAGAGCGGCTGCACCTATCCTTATAAGCAGCTTTGTGGAGCGGGAGTGGCTTTCAAACTGGCGCAAGGTCTTATGCAGCGCCGCCTCGCTTCCAGAGACCAGAATAAACTGCTGCTTTCGTTCATGAAGGTCGTGGCCATCGCGACCATTGCCGACGCCGTTCCTCTCACCGGAGAGAACCGCGTCTTCGCTTCGTTAGGCCTCGACGCGCTGCGCCGCGCCGTGAACCCCGGCCTGAAAGCTTTGCTCGAATCGGCGCAAATCTCCGCCAACCGTCCGCCCACTTCGGGCGAAGTCGGTTTTCGCATCGCCCCGCGCATCAATGCCGCCGGGCGCATGGACATCGCCCGCGACGTCATCGAATTGTTCAGCGTCAAAGATCCGGAGCGCGCCCGTCAACTCGCCGCCAAATTGAATCAGCTCAACACGGAGCGGCAGGAAGAGGAGCGCAGAATTCTGCAAGCCGTCGAAGAGCGCTTCGCCGCCGATTCCGCGCTGTGTGATGCCTACTGCATCGTCGTCGATGGAGATGCATGGCACCGCGGCGTCATCGGCATCACAGCAACCCGTATCGTCGAGAAATACAATCGCCCGACTCTGGTCATTTCACGCGAGGGCGACGAGGCTTTCGGCTCCGGACGCTCCATTCGTGCATTCCACTTGCTCGAAGCGGTTGAATCTTGCGGAAGTTTATTCACTCGCTATGGCGGCCATTCGCACGCATGTGGATTCGCCATGCCCGCCGCCAACGTCCCCGAGTTGCGTGCCCGCCTCGATCAATTTGCTCGCGCGAAACTCAAGCCTTCGGATTTCGAACCGGTGCTCGAGATCGATGGCGAACTCGACCTCACCGACGTCACGCCAGAACTTTTTCACACACTCGGGTTGCTCGAGCCTTTTGGGATGAGCAATCCGGAACCGGTCTTCGCGGCCAGGGCGACGCAACTTGTGGCGCCTCCGAAAATACTCAAAGACAAGCACGTCAAACTGAAAGTCAGGGCGACCCAACGCCTTGCATTGTCTGCTGATGCGTCCCAACTTTCCGCTGCTGCAATTCTGGCCCCTCCGCGCTGCCATCCTGACAGTGCCACGAATCGCCGCAGCGAAAGAGCCGCCGCCGTCGCAGACTCTCAACCATCATCCCAATCGGAGGGCCCGGAACTGAGAACGGAACCAAAATCCGATTTCCGCTCCAAGATCGCTTTCGATGCCCTCGCATGGCACATGGCAGAACGTCTTCAGAAAACTCCGCTCCTCGCCGGAGACTCCATCGACATCGCCTTCTGTATCGGCCACAACGACCATCCGGAGTATGGCGGCCTCGAGCTTTCCTTGCGTGACTTCAAAACCCGCACGCCATCAAACTAGAGTAATCAGTCGTTTTTTCTACGAAGTGCTAAACTTCCGCTTCCTTAGGATCATCCTCCAAGGAATCGGAGGTCTACGTGCGTCACTCGATTCTGCCCCTGGCCATCGTGTTCCTCTCTTCATTCTCTGTAGCCCAGAGCAAGCCGAACGCTCCCAAGCCGTCGACTGCTCCACTTGCGTCGGCCACAAGCGACAATGCCCCGAACTGACCGCAAAACCGCATCCGCGAGAATATGAAAGCCTTGAAGGGCAGTTCCGAGGAGAAGGCGCTGATCCAGCGCTATGTTGGACAACTCGATGCCCAAGAGAGTCGCTTGTCTGTGCTTCGGAAAGAGATGGCAGATTTGACCGCGAAAGGGAATGCGGCCAACGTCGAACTTGATCGCATCATCATGCAGGTGAATGTCAACGAAAGCTTCTGATCACAATCATCACCAGAGATGGTACTGACCATCCCGCCGCTCCATTCGAACGCTGACGCCAAACAACTCTGCCAGCCGCTCAACTTGCAGGATTTCTTCCTTCCGTCCATCGGCCACGATCCGCCCGCCATTCATCAGAACCACCCTCTGAATCTCTGGGATGATATCCGCCAGTTCGTGGGTGACCAGGATGATCGCGGTCCCGGACCGTGCCAGTTCGCCCATGGTCTGCCGCACTTTCTGTTGCGCTCCTAGGTCGAGGGAATTGCACGGTTCATCAAACAGCAGGGCTCGCGGACGGTGTACCAGCGCGCGTGCGATCAGTACCCGCCGCGCTTCTCCCGACGACATCTCGCGAACCGGACGCTCGGCCAGATGCGAAATCTTCAACTCGGCCAGTGCCGCATCGGCCTTCTCCCGGTGCTCTCCCGCCACAAGGTGATTCGAGTAGATCGCCGTGCTGCTGAAAAATCCCGACAACACCACATCCCGGCCACAAGCATCCCCCGTGCATGACACCATCAGATCATTCGACACAATCCCAAGCATCGACCGCAGCGAAAACACGTCCCATGAGTCCTGGCCCAATATCGTCATCGACGATCCATCCCGCACCACCGGATAGCATTCCCGCGTAATCGTCTTGATCAGCGTCGACTTGCCGCAGCCGTTCGGCCCCAGGATCGCTACGTGTTCGTCCGCCTCGATTCGCAGATTGAAGTCGTCGAGTACTGCTTTCAGCCCGCGCATCACCTGGATGTTGCGGAAGTCGAGCAGCGCGGTAGGACCGTTTGCCATGGGAATGGGAAAGGTTATCAAAAACTGGGTACCAGGTACCGAGTGCTGCGTACTGATTTAAACTGAACCCAGATGCCCCTCCGGGTCTATCGTTTGCGTCGCGTCCTGGCTGCGACCGCCGCCATCCTCACGCTGGCCGTCCTCAGCATGTACTTCTACGCGCGCTCCAAGGCCATCAACGTTCTAAGGACCGTTCCCAATAAAATCGGTTACGACATCAAGCAGACCGCCCATGGATTCCAGTTCTCCAAGTCTGACGGCAAACGTACTCTCTTCACCGTCGAAGCCAGCGACCTCAAGGAATTCAAGATCAATGGCCAGGCCGAACTGCACAACGTCAATATCGTCCTTTACGGAAAAGACTCCTCCCGCTACGACCAGATTTACGGAGACGACTTCGCCTACAACCAGAAGACCGGCGACGTCACCGCCATGGGCGACGTCTCCATCGACCTCGTCGCCAATCCTTCCGGGCTCACCAGTCCCGACCAGTCCACTCCCAAGGAAGTTAAGAATCCCATCCACCTCAAAACCCGCGACCTCGTCTTCAATAAGAACAGCGGCAATGCCTGGACCGACGCTCGCGTCGAATTCCGTTCTCCCCAGGCCTCCGGATCGGCCGTCGGCGTCAAGTACACGGGAAAAACCAACACGCTGACCTTGTCGTCTCAAATCCACCTCGAGCTCCCAGGCGAGGACGCCGCCGTGATCGAGGCCGACCATGGTTCCATCGCCAACGATCCTCGCCAGATCACCCTTGATCGCGCTCGTCTCCAGCGGCAATCCGGCGGGGTCGAGGCCGATCAGGCCGTCTTCTATCTCACCTCCCAAAATCACGTCGAGAAGGTCATTGCCAGTGGCAACGTCATCGCACAGGCGAGGAATTCTCATTCCAGCGGTCGCGGACGAAAAGCAGTCCCGAATGCCGTTCCTTCCCAATTCATCGGACACGCCGACGATGCGGCTTTCCTCTTCAAGCCCGACGAGGACATCCTTCAAACGGCCACGCTAACCGGGAATGTTCATTTCGAGGAGACCGGAACTGAGTCCATGCAGGGAACGGCCGGACGAGTCGCTATGGATTTCATTGGACAGAACGTCCTCAACAAAGTCCACGCCGCCGACAACGTTCACTTTGCTCAGTCAGCCTTACCGCATGGCTCCGCCAGGGCTGCCTCTGGCCAGCCGCGGGATTTTGATCTGACCGCGCCGGCCATGGACTTCGCAGTTGCGGATGGACGTATCCTCCGCCAGGCCATCACTGAGGGTGCCGGCCGCATTATCATCAATGGCAGCGC
>JASLEQ010000573.1 GCA_030151135.1 Candidatus Sulfotelmatobacter sp.
AATGATGAGACGATCGAGGCTGGCGGTTTTTTTGCCTTCCGGATCGCAAATTTGAGGATCCTTGGTTATTGGGACTTCGACGGTATGGGGCACAGCGCCAGACCACTTGACAGTGCCGGAGATGGTGCCTCCGTCAACGACATTAATTACCGTGTAATCTTGAGCGCATGCCGCGACTGTAACTCCCACGAGGAAGAGTAGACAGATGCGTTTGTTCATAATCAGCACTCCCTTGCGCGATGGTCCGCAGGCCATCGCTAATGATTGGCTTGCCTCCTTCCGCAAGCACAAAATCCTTAGGGAGATTGTGGAATATGAGCCTGCGGTCGAACTGATCTCCAAATGGGGAACCGCGCAGGGGCGGTTGTGATTGGAATCACATCAACTGTGCGCTTGTTCGTGCTTACCGTCGAGATTACTAAAGTGATATGTTAGGCAGCAGGCGCAGATTCGGAACGCGCTTAACATGATCTGGTTCAGCAACTTACGCCTGCGAGGCATAGGTCGCCGAAGTTTCTCCGTTTTGCGCATGGGTGACGGTCAGATCGTCTCTCTTCCATGGGTAAAGTTCAAAACATATCGCGCATCAAGAACCGCGTTACGTCCTGTTTTCTTTTAGGGCTGGTTAGTATCTGTTGCGATTGGGCAATCGCTCAGCAAGGGGCGGTACCGGTGCCACGTCCAAAAATCGTGCACAGCTTTGTGCCCGATAAGTTTTATGAAACTGCGGACCCTTTGCCGCCAGGGAGCCCTGGCGAACTTATCCGCTCTGTTGAATTCGATCGATACGATCTGCCGGGGGATGTGTTGGCGGTAAGAATTCTTTACCACTCGCAGTCGGCGGCCGGCCACGACGTCGCGGTCTCTGGAGTTGTGCTTCTACCGGACAAGAAGGCGCCGAATGAGGGATGGCCTGTTATCGCATGGGCGCACGATCTAAACGGAGTAGCTCGTACGTGTGCTCCAACTCTGGCGCGAAACTTGCGAAGTGGTTCGTTGCTCGCGATGTACGTCCAACTTGGATACGCGATCGTGGCCACCGACTACGCCGGGTTGGGCAGCAAAGGCAGAAATGCATCGTCGGATATGAATTCAAATGCCAATGATGTGATTTACTCCATCACTGCAGCCCGGAAGGCGGTGCCGCGACTCGGCGCACGCTGGGTCGCTATGGGAATGAATGAGGGCGCGATGGCAGCGATTGCCGTGGCGGAGATCGAGGCCCACGCGCATGATGCTAATTATCTTGGCAGCATTGCAATCGGAGGGCTTCAAGATGTGCAACAGGAGTTTGGCTCGCCTCAACGTGTTTCGGCTTGGGCACTTCTGAGCTTGGCCTATGGAGTTCAGACCGTGTACCCGAAATTTCAGGTTAGCGATATCCTGACGGCGGCCGGAACATCCCTGTTAAACCGTCTTGGGAACGAGTGCGACGGCGATGCGTCTTTTTCGGAAGCGGCCGCCGATCTGGTAAAACCGAACTGGGAAAACAACAGCTTCGTACAGTCTTACTTCGGTCGAAATCGTCCAGGAGGCTCTCCGATTCACGCACCTGTACTTGTGCTCAGCAGCGACGTGGACCCGCACTTTCGAGAGACCAGCGGAATTGTGAGCCGATTGTGCTCGTCGGGCGATACGGTGCAATTCGACAAGTATCCGGGAACCGATCCTGCAGCGGTAATTGGAGATTCAGTGCGGGATCAAATCCAATGGATGCAGGGTGTGTTTGCGAACAGATCTCCGCATAACGATTGTTCGTCGGAACGCTAGTTCCGGGGCTTTAGCGCCGGTGGAACATCATGACTGCCAGCACAATAGGCAGATACAGCACGGAAGCATGAAGCAGCCCGCTGGCCCCCGTCTTCGCAGATTTCATCAGGCGCAGTACGTAATACATGAGAAAGGCGCCCGGTAGGAGCATGCCGGCCAAATAGAACCCACCGACCGGACCGTTGAGCGGAAGGGAAGTAACCAAAATCAGGGCTACAGTAAACAAAAGAATTTCGATGCGAGTGAAACGCGAGTCGCGATCGAAGCTCGGCAACATGCGATATCCCGCCCGCGAGTAGTCATCCCGATACATCAGTGCGATGGCCAGGAAATGGGGGAATTGCCACAGGAAAAGCACCCCAAAGAGAATCCATGCTTGCAGATTGATGGCAGCGCCAGCGCCTGCCCAACCGATCAGAGTGGGCATCGCACCGGGGAAGGCTCCAATCATGGTGCAGAGCGGAGTCTTTCGTTTCAGGGGCGTATAGATAAACAGATAGGACAGCAGCGTAGACACCGCGAGAATCGCGGAAAGGGCATTTACAGCGAAGGCGAGATAAACTCCGCCGAGCACACTGAGGAGGATTCCGAAAAGCAAAGCCTCGCGGCTGCTGATTCGTCCCGCGGGCAGAGGACGGGCGGCGGTGCGGCGCATCTGTCCATCCCAGGTGCGTTCTATCCATTGATTCAGAGTTGCGGTGCCGCTGGCGACTAGAAGTGTGCCAATCAAAGTATTGATGAGACCGGCAATACGAAATGGACCGCGTGAGGCCATGTAATACCCGGCCGACGTGGTCATCAGGATGAGCAAGTTCACTTCGGGCTTCGTCAGGGTGTAATAGTCACGTAGACGGGAAAGAAGTGCGCTTGTATCAGATAAATCTGCTCTTAGGCTAGAGGTCGCCATATCACCAGTCTTGGTCCGTTCCATCGGAATTGAGATCCCGCCGGACCTGGTTCGTTCTGCGGTGCACCAAAAAAATCAAGCCAACCGATCCAATTGTAGGGGGAATGATCAGTATCAGGATTCCGCTCTTGAGAGCCTGAATCATCTTCGGTCCAGAAGAGGCCGCCTGCGTGTAGCACAGGGAACAGCTTTGGGCGAACACAGGAACAGGCGCCGCAACCGCAAGCAGGCCAAAGGCTCCCAGCAGCAGCGCGCGCGAGCACGCAAGGGCTCTCTGGATCGATTTCTTCACTGCGGCACAACTCCGGTCTTAGGTAGCGTGTAGGGAGCGCCAGTCTCCATGCGGTTGCTGTCGGTCCACCCATATTGCATTGCCACCGTGACGAACACAGTGAAGATGATTACGAAGAGGAGCCAGTTGCGCTTTTCAGCCCACAAATGCATGAAGAACATGATGGCGATGCCAGCTTCAATGATCGCCACGAAAAGCATGCGCGCGAAGGCCGCGGTGGTTTCCAGGTGAAGGGAACCAATGTAAAACTGAATCGCGGCCAAAATCAGCAGGCAGACGTAGATCGCGTAGTATTTGCCGACGCTGTCGGTATAACGTGCTTCCGGACTGTTGGGATGAACATCGGGTGCGTCCATTTTCTTCTCCGATCTTAGTGAGCCAAGTTGAGCAGGTAAACAAAGGGAACGACGAACATCCACACCAGGTCAACGAAGTGCCAATAGAGGCCGGCTACCTCAATGTCTTCGGCGGTTCTGTGGCCGGCGTTCCAGCTCAGGCCAATGATCAACAGGGCGATCACTCCGCCTGTAACGTGCAGGAGGTGAAGACCGGTGATCGAGAAGAAGGCAGAGCCGAAGAGCGGGTCTCCCCAAGGATTGTGCGACAAAGTCATCCCGCGATTGATCAGTTCGAGCCATTCACGAATGTGCAGGGCCGCGAAAATAATGCCGAGCACCATCGTGATCATGGTCCAGCGGAACGCGCCGGAGCGGTCCGCGGCTTTGGCGGCGCGTACACCAAGCAGCATGGTCAAGCTGCTGGTGAGCAGGATGAAAGTCATGATCGCAGCATTCGTGATGCTTTCGAACGGGCGAGGCCAGGTCGAACTGCCATTTCGCAAGAAGCCGTAGGCAACGAGACATCCGGCGAATGTAGCTGCATCGGCGATGATGAACAACCACATCGCCATCTTTTTGGCAGGTACTGTAAATGGGGGCAACCCCTCCACCATCCCGGGCGGATGATGATGTCCATGAGCTGCCACTGTCATATCTGCTTGGCTCACACGGCCTCCTGTTGATCGACTACAGTTTCATCCACAGCAACAAAAGCAGGTACACCCAGAGAACGTCCATGAAGTGCCAATAACGCGAAGTTGAGATCAAGGTGCTCTTCCGCAGGGTGCCCGTGTTCAACTTGGCGATTACACGAACCAGGCCACCAAGTCCACCGATGAGATGTAGGGCGTGGGCGGCCGTGAACACGTAGAAGAAGGAACTGCTTGGATTGGTGGCGAGATAAAGTCCTTCAGCGTTCAGTTGCCGCCACGCAAGGTATTGGCCGGCCACAAAACACAAGCCCAGACCAAAGGTGATGTAAAGCCAGCGAGCTGGATTTGCGACTCCGATCCGTCCAGCGGACATGAAGGAGCCGACACGCTTGCGCGCGATCTCCAGGCTAATGCTGCTAGCCAGGAGGATCAAAGTGTTGAAGTAAAGAATGGAGGGGAGGGTGAAATGACGCCAATCGGTTGCGCCACCTTTACGAACCACAAGAGCGCTGGTCAAGGCTGCGAAACTCATGGCAATCGCAGCCAGGACTACCCACATGCCGGTCGATGACGGCGGAGGAGCGTATTGCTGCATGGTGCGGGGCAGGCCGCCTGCGGGAGCCATGTTGCGGAAATTTCCGCTCCCACCTGTAACTTCCGGCCGGCGTTCGATCTTTGGTGGTTCGTGTACCGTTGTTGCCATTTCCAAAACTCCCCTTGACCCTTTGAAGCTAGGCTTCGTCTCGAACGGAGTGGATCTGCTCAGGCGAATCCTGCATGACATAGTCGCCAGTGGAGCTCTCGATTCCATACTGGTAAGGATCGTGATAAACGACCGGCAGCTTTCCGCCGAAGTTATCAAACGGCGGTGGCGATGACGGTGTACTCCATTCAAGCGACGTGGCTTCCCACGGATTCAACGGTGCTGGCGCGCCCTTGAAGCGGCTATAGAACAAGTTGAATACGAAGATCAGCTGCGCTGCGCCAGTGACTAACGCAGCGATCGTGATGAAGCGATGCAAGGGGATCAGAGGCTGCATGTAATCGGCGACAAACGCCTGATAGCGCCGAACGTTTCCGGCCAATCCAAGATAGTGAAAAGGCATGAAGATGCAATACGTGCCGACGAACGAGAGCCAGAAGTGAATCTTGCCCAGAGTTTCGTTCATCATGCGTCCGTACATCTTGGGGAACCAGAAGTAGGTTCCGGCGAAGATGCCGAACATTGCGGCGACACCCATCACCATGTGGAAGTGGCCCACGACGAAGTAGGTAGCGTGAACCATGATGTCGATGGAAGGCTGTGCGAGGAAGAATCCGCTCACCCCGCCAGCGATGAACATGGAGATGAATCCCAGCGAGAATAGCGACGCGCTATTGATTCGCAGCTTGGAGCCGTACAAACTTCCCAGCCAGATCAGCACGACGATGGTCGAAGGAATAGTGATGATCAGTGTGGGGAAGGAGAAGACGATCGATGAAACCGGATTCATCCCGCTGACGAACATGTGGTGTCCGTACACCATGTAGCTCAAGACAGCGAGCGCGCCGAAAGAATAGATGAGCACGCGGTGGCTCAACATTGGGCGCCGCATGTTCGCGACGAGAACGTGGGAGACGATGCCCATGCCGGGGACGATCGCGATGTAGACCTCGGGGTGTCCGAAGAACCAGAACAGATGCTGCCAAAGCAAGGTTGATCCACCCGCATGAGGCTGCAGTTGATCATTGATCACCAAGTTCGATGGAACGAAGAAACTGGTTCCGGCGACGTGGTCGAGGATCAGCAGAATGCAGGCAGGCATCAAGACGGCAAATGCGGTCAAGCCCATGATTGAGGTAATGAACCAACCCCAGGTGCTGACCGGGAGACGCCACATGCTCAGACCCTTGGTGCGCATGTCAAGCGTTGTGGTGATGAAATTCAGCGAACCAAGCAGTTGGCCGATGCAGAATATAGCAATTGACGTTGCCCAGAGAACTACGCCGGTGCCTTCCCCGGGACCGCCGACTGAACCGACAGCGCTGAGAGGCGCGTACTGCGTCCAACCACCGAGGGTTGGGCCGTCGCCGACGAAGAAGGAAGCCATCAGCACGATGAAGGCAGTCAGGGTCACCCAGAACGACATCATGTTGAAGCGAGGGAATGGCATATCCTCCGCACCGACCTGTATCGGTAGGAAGTAATTTCCGAACGCGGCGAAAGGCGCGGTCGTGAGCACGAAGAAGACCATGATGGTCGCATGCATGGTCATCAACTGGAGGTAGTATTCCGGCGTCATGACATCGCCGGGAGCCCC
>JASLEQ010000595.1 GCA_030151135.1 Candidatus Sulfotelmatobacter sp.
CAGGTGTGGATGTGCACCAAGCCATGATTGCGACTGAGAAGGCGAGCATGGCATTTGAAATGTCACTGGCGGTGCGCAATAAGGCGGTTCAGGCCTATCAGCAAGTCATGAGCATGCAATTCTAATCTTGAAGGGATCACATCAACCGCGCAGAAGCGTCTGAGTGCGGAGGACGCGGCGCGGCGAGTGACTACTCCTCAGGTTTTGAGACACGCAGGACACCTGAAAATGCCCACGGGAACGCAACTCGAGAAGAGCCCCGCAGCCGAAGCGCCAAATGCCCTGGCAACAGGGTTTTCGGCACTTTGGACCCGATGCCGGGTGTGGTGGGCTCCGCTTTCCCATGTGCAGCGTATCCGCACGGTTACTTCTTTCGCTCTGCTCGCCGTGCTTACCGCGTCCGTACTTTACCTGATGCTGCGCACCGACTGGCGCACTCTCTATGCCAATCTAGATGCGGAAGATGCGCGCCAGATCGGGACCATTCTGACGCAGGCGCAGATACCGTTCGATGTCACGGCGGATGGGTCCGGCATTCGAGTGCCGGCGGTGCAGCTCGATAAGGCCCGGTTGGCAACAGCGGCCAAAGGGGCTATTCGCAGCGGACGTCTGGGATTTGAATTGTTTGACAAGCCGAACTGGGTGGGTTCGGAATTCGATGAACAGGTCAATTACCAGCGGGCGCTTGAGGGCGAGTTGGAACACACCGTCGGTTCACTTAGCGATGTGGAATCTGCGCGGGTTCATCTGGTCCTGCCTCACGACTCACTGTTTCGTGATCAGGAGCGTGCGGCCAAGGCTTCGGTAGTGCTCAAGCTGCGGCATCGTTCTCTAGCTGAAGGCGAGCCCGATGCAATTCGCAACCTCGTGGCGTCCGCAATCGATGGATTGACTCCGGACCGCGTCGTGCTGGTGGACGCTTCAGGTCAGCTCTCTATGGGTACGAAAACCGCCGAAGCTCTTCATCTCTCCGCCGAACAGTCACTGGAACAGAAGCTGGTTTCGACCCTTGAGCCTGTTACGGGTGTAGGTAATGTGCGTGTCTCCGTAACGCTCGACAACGAAATTGCGGCTTCGGAAGAAACCGACGAGACTTACGACCCCGACCGGAGCGTGACACTATCGGTGCAACGCTCAGAGCAAACCTCGGGGCAGCAGGCAATCGCCGTTGGCGTTCCCGGGACAGCCTCCAATGCGCCTAACTCCCAGAGCCTGCCCGTCTATCCGCAACAATCCACTCCTCCGCAAAGCGCCAAGACCGAATCGAGCACCTACGGAGCCTCGAGGATGGTGCGCCACAAAATTGAGAGTCCAGGAAGGCTACGACGGTTGACGGCAGCGATTGTGGTCAACGATCGCCTGGTGCAGGCAGCACAGAAAGGAAAGGCTGCGGTCTGGCAACAACGGTCTGCAGACGAGTTGCGCAACTTGACGGCATTGGCGCAGGCTGCAGTCGGTTTTGATTCTGGCCGAGGCGACGTGCTTACGGTCCAGGACATTCCTTTCGATCACAACCGCGCCGATCCGCCAGCCTCGGCCGTGGCGAGCGCAGCGCAAACCCTGGAGAACTCGCCGCTGCTGATGAAGTATGCCGCTCTGCTCATTACAATGCTGGTTCTCGTGGCCTCTGGGATTCGCCCAGGACTGCGGCGCCTGGCGACAGCTGCAAAGCGGCCTCCCGAATCAGCGGGAAGGGAATTGATGGCGGGTCAGCCCGGAGCCCTGAATCCTCCCGCACCCCCACCCATCGATCCGCAGGTAACGCGCGCGCAGCAGATCCTAGAAGATGTTTCCGATCATTTGGAGCGTGAACCGGCGCAGAGCTCGCGCTTGTTACAGAGCTGGATTCACTCCGAGTGAGTTGGCTGAGAAATGTCGGCCTGGGGAACGGAATTCACGGGAACGAACGTTGCTAACACGAAGTCCTGATGGACGGAAGAGTTGAACGTGGCAGAACTGGAACATCAAACGGGTGATCCAAAAGGCCCCAAATCGGCTCAGTTGAATGGCCTGCGGAAAGCGGCCATATTACTGGTTGCGGTTGGCGAAACGCGTGCGAAAGATATTTTACGGGCACTGCCAGAAATGGATGTGCAGCGCCTGACGGAGGAATTGGCCGACCTTCGCGGAATTACGCCCGAGCTGTCAGCCGAGGTTCTTGAAGAGTTCTGGCAGTTGCTGGAGACGCAAAACTTCATGGTGCATGGCGGCTTGGATTATGCCAGCCGATTGTTGGTGGACACCTTCGGCAAGCAGCGTGCCGACGATCTGCTCATGCAATTGCGCCGGACCCAAGAGGAGGCCCACGGTAACCTCGCCAAGCTGCAGCGAACAGATCCTGCTCAATTGGGTAAGCTGCTCGACAGCGAACACCCTCAGACCATCGCGCTGGTGCTCGCGCATCTGGATTCGAAGCGCGCTTCGTTGGTGCTTGACAATCTAAGTGAAGAGCACAAAGTAGTATCTATCCAGCGTCTGGCGGAAATGCGACAGTTTTCTCCGGAGATGGCGCAGAAGGTGGCCCTCATCCTCCATCGTCGCCTGGAAAGCGTCGGCGACAACGGGCGCCGTAGTTACTCGGGCTTCAAGGCCGTGGCCGACCTGCTCAACCGGCTAAACGCCGACGAATCGAAGAGGATTCTTGAAACCATTGAAGACCGCCAGCCCGAACTTGCGCTGAGCATTCGAAACCTGATGTTCACATTCGAAGACCTGGTGACCGTGCCTGCAGCGACCATTCGCGAAGTTGTGTCCGGAGTGGATAAGCGCCAACTTGCGCTGGCTCTGCGGGGCGCCAATGAAGAATTGCGCGCGCAGATCTTCAAGGCCATGAGTTCCCGGGCGGTGGAGATGTTGAAGGAAGACATGGATGTATTGGGCCCGGTGCGCTCGCGAGAGGTCCACCAGGCGCAACAGGAGATTCTGAATCTTGCACGTCGCCTCGAGGCCGAAGGCAAAGTTGTGCTTAAGCTGGAGTCAGGCGACGAGATATTGGCCTAGCCGGTGACATGTCAATAAGAAATGGAACCAGGAGCTGACTTCCTTTGGTCACGGTACCGCACATCCTATCCGATGCTGTGGATGAGATTGAAGACAGGAGGTTTAGTCGGCCGTCCTGCCGATTTGAGTGGAGCGATTCGATGCCGCTAGAGAGCGCTCGGGCACCTGACAACGGAAAAACCGTGGAGCTCTTTGAATACGAAGCAATCAACGAAACGCTCGTGCCGACATGGGAAGCTTTCAATCTCGGCGTTATCCACGATTGCGATGCGTGCGGAGATGATGATCTTGCTCTAACTGTCCGGCCAGAAAGTCAGCCAAGAGTCGGGAATACAACGTCGGAAGCAAATAGCGATGCACTGAAGAGTAGCTTTGAAAATGGCCGTATTCGCGGGCTTGAAGAAGGGCGCGCCGCAGAGCGCGAACTCGCTGCTGCGATTCTGAAGGCGAGGGAGACGCGCTGGAGCGAGCAATCTGCAAGCCTTTTCAAAAGCTTCGACGAGGAAAGAAAGCAATACTTTGAGAGCGCCGAACGTGCGGTTGTTCAATTGGCTTTGGCAGTAGCCAGTCGTATTCTGCGCCGCGAATCTCAAATGGACCCGTTGCTTTTGAGCGGCGCGGTACGGGTGGCACTGGGCCAGTTGTCATCAGCGACTCAGGTTCGTCTTCGCGTGCCGGCGGCGGACCTCGAGCTTTGGAGACAGACGATCACTCATCTCCCCAACCTGAACTTGAAACCGATGATTGTCATCGACGAGACGATGCAACTGGGAGACTGCGCGCTCGAGTGTGAACTTGGATCCATTAACCTCGGCGTCGAATCCCAGCTTAGAGAAATCGAGCGCGTGCTCTTTGATGGGACTGTCCCTGATTTTCCTTCGAGCAAAGCGATCGCGGTTGAGGAGGATATGTCGGAATGAGCGAACTGCTTTCCCAGTACCTAGCTCGCCTTGATCGGTGCCAGCCCTGGCACTGGGAGGGAGAGGTTGTTGAATCCGTTGGCCAGACACTTGAGTCTGCCGGCCCCTTCTGCTCAATAGGAGAGTGTTGCGAAATCACCGATCGCCAAGGTCGGCGACATCAAGCCGAGGTTATTGGTTTTCGCGGATCCCACGTGCTCTCGATGCCAGTTGAGACCACGGAGGGGATCCGTTTTGGGGACCGCGTATCGGCTTTGGGAATTCAACCTCGGATCGAAGTGGGCGGAGCGCTCATGGGGCACGTATTGAACGGTCTCGGTGAGATGATCGGCGGCGGACGTTCCCCGGTATGTTCGGCGGTGGGCATCCTCAATGGAAAGGTACGATCACCACTGGATCGAGCGCCGATCCGAGCGCCTCTGGGCACCGGAATCCGGGTCGTGGATGCTCTGCTGACCACGGGGCGTGGTCAGAGGGTAGGAATCTTCGGCGGTTCTGGTGTGGGCAAAAGTACATTGATCGGCATGATGACTCGCAATACCGAGGCGGACGTTACAGTGGTCGGCTTGGTGGGAGAACGCGGCCGCGAGGTCGGGGAGTTTCTAGAAGAGGCCCTCGGCGAGCAAGGACGGAAGCGGTCGGTTGTGGTCGTTTCTACCTCCGATCAATCACCCTTGCTGCGCATGCGCGCTGCCCTGGCCGCCACCACCATCGCCGAGTTCTTCGCGGCCGAGGGCAAGCATGTGTTGCTGGTTCTCGATTCGCTGACCAGGTTTTCAATGGCTGCGAGGGAAATTGGATTGGCTGCTGGTGAGCCACCCACCGCTAAGGGATATACACCTTCTGTGTTTACGCGCCTGGCCCATCTCGTAGAACGGACCGGGAACTTCCGAAAAGGTTCGATCACCGCGTTTTATACGGTGCTCATGGAGGGCGATGACCAGCAGGATCCACTAGTTGACGCGGTGCGCTCGCTGCTGGATGGCCATCTGGTGCTGTCGCGCACGCTGGCGGCAGAGGGCTGGTACCCGCCCATCGACGTCCTCGATTCCATCAGTCGGCTAATGCCGTCGGTGACGACTAAGGAGCATCGCGAGCATGCTGCATTAGTGCGCAGATTGCTTGCAGTCTACGCGCGATCCGCAGACTTGGTGCGCATAGGCGCGTACAAGGCGGGTGCGGATGCCGACCTCGACAGGGCTTTGCGCGCGCGTACTGCCATGCGGGCTTTCATGACTCAGAACACACTGGAGGCACCGTTCCTGGCCCATTCTGTGTCACGACTCGCCGACCTCGTGCGCGAAATTTGAAACCATGCGCAGACCTACAAATCTCGAGCGTCTGCTTCGTATTCGTGAACTTCAGGAAGAGCAGAAACGTTGTCAGCTCAATGCGGCATCAGCGAAATTGGAGGCGCTTCATAAGAGCCGGGAGGTTGCGGACGAAATGAAGATCCGGGGGCAGGCGCTGGTGAGAGCAAGCGTGAGTTCGGGAGAGATGACGGATCGTCAGGCGGGGATCATCGAAGCTGAACTTGCAGGCCGGCGTTCACGCGGGCTGACGGCGCGCATTTTATCGGCTCAGGAGGATGCCATCGAGCTTCGTCAGAAATTCATGGATACACGTTTGGAACGTCGCCAGGTCGAGACGCTCGTGGACATCCAAGACCTGAGAGAAGACATGGAGTCGGATCGCAGTAGTCAGAAAAGCATTGACGACTGGTTCGGTGCGAGGACCCATCGCAAGGGCGTCTGTGATGAGAACCATGGATGAGTCACACCTTCATTTCGCGGCATGGGTTTCTAAAGCTATCACACGTCGACTTGAGATTTTCTAACCTGCGATGCGCAACATTGGCACAGAATCTGCACCTGCTCGTAGCATGATCCCGCCCTCAATAATCGGAGTCGACGTTAGCGCCGCGGCGAATTCTGGCGCAGCGAAGAAGGAGAGCATGGGACTGTCCGCTGTGGATGATGTTTCTGGATGGACGAGCGTGCTGGAGGCGCACGAACTCGCACCGCGAGTGCCGATGCCGGACGACGCAACACGAAGATGGCCCACGCGGCTGGATGCGCTGTGTGGATCAAATGGTGCGCAAGGTGTGGCGTTCCAACTCGGTTCGCTTGACCTACGAAAGCTCGAAGTATGTCACTCAAGTAGACATAACACCCATGCGGGAGTTGTTCACGGTTCGCAAAGCGCGGTGGCTCTCAGCAGTCGCAAAGTGTTAGGCCGATCCGCAAGCACCTGGGCCAAATCGGTGCGGGATCAAGATCCTAAGAGCAGCGGGGATGCATTCGACAAACGAGAGATAGATCCCATACCTGAGACGAGTATTGCTGTGGCTCCCCTTTTGCAAGTGGCAGCATCCGAGAAACCTCGGCACCTAGGCGGATCTTCCTGCGGTACATGTAATCGCCCGCACTCCATACTTCCTGTGCCTCAGAACAGACTAGATGAGGGCCAGAGCTATGGAAGTGCAGTTTATGACAGGTCCGACTTCGGCCCCGCCTCACAGAGCGACCCTAATGGAGATCTGGCAGCACCGGGGTTCCAGATTGCTTCGAAGGCTGCCATTGCTGATTCTAGAACTGATCCAGCTCTCATGGCTTCATTGCATGAGAACGACCCGTACTCCGACAAGTTTGCGGGACGAGAAGCCACAGGAGCAAGGGCCACACATTCGGAGGCTGTGTCGGTTGCAACCCAAAATCGTATTGCCCCAACCCAAGCCGTAGTGCCCGTCATTTGTCCGATCGACGCTAGGGCACACTCGGATCACGCCAACACGGAACGAATGACAAACGACTGGCCGAGGCGGATGGCAGCTTCCATCGACGACGCGAAGCAAAGAGCTTTGAATGACGGTGCGGTGGTTGTATCGACACCCACGCTGGGGGAATCGAACGCGGTTATGAGCGTCGAGGAGAAGGCGATCAACCCTCCGCCTAGCTCAAGCCGAGTTTCGATCGATCCGTTTGCAACTTTGAATGCAGAACGGCCGGGGTCAGAGCCGAGTTGGATTCGTGCCGGAGCACATCATGTGGAGGCCGGGTACCTCGATCCGGCACTCGGGTGGGTAGGTGTTCGCGCAGACTCCGTTGCGAACACGGTGCATGCGGCGTTGGTTCCCTCCTCGGGCGAAGCCGCGCAGGCGCTTGGAAGTCACCTCGCTGGATTAAACAGCTACGTCTCTGAACACCATAGCGGGACAGTAACCATGGACGCACCCCGAGCGCAATGGAATGGAACGGACACTCATCCGGGGGAACATCCATCTTCGCACCATGACGACCGCTCCGGCAGGGAAGGACCGGCCATGTCATCATC
>JASLEQ010000614.1 GCA_030151135.1 Candidatus Sulfotelmatobacter sp.
AGCAAGTCACGGCGCAGTCGAAGGATCCCTACCCCGTCCTCAACTCTTTCAGTGATGCACGAATCCTAACCGGCACTCGACACCTGCTCACGACTCGTCACTCCCATCAATTTCCGCAACGCATCCCCCGGATGCTCCGCCCGCATTAACGACTCTCCCACCAAAAACGCGTGATACCCGGCCTGCCGCAGTTTCTCGATGTCGTCGCAGGAGTGAATCCCGCTCTCCGCGACGCGCACGACACTGGCGGGAAATCTTGAATCCAGATCGAATGCCGTTTTTAGATCGACCTTGAAAGTTTTCAGATCGCGCGTATTCACTCCGATCAGATCGAATCCGGCGTCGAGAGCCACCTGCAACTCATCCGCGTCGTGCACTTCGCACAAAACATCCAACCCATGCGAGCGCGCCGCCAGACCCAGCCGGTTCAACTCTTCCGAAGAAAGCGCCGCCACAATCAACAACACCGCGTCGGCACAATTCGCCCGCGCCTCCAGCATCTGGAACTCGTCGACCATGAAATCTTTGCGGAGGCAGGGAATCGAAACCGCAGCCGACGCCTTTCGCAAATTTTCCAACGATCCCTGGAAGAACTCTTCATCCGTCAGTACAGAGAGGCAAGCGGCGCCCGCCGACTCGAGTTCCCGTCCCAGCGCTTCTGGATCAAGCAACTCTCGAATCAGCCCCTTCGATGGCGACGCCTTCTTCAACTCCGCAATGACCGCAATCCCACCCTCAGAATGGGGATGCCCCACGTCTCGCCGATTTTGCGAGACGTGGGAGCTTTCTAAAGCCTTCCGAAACCCGCGCGGCACGTGCTGTTCCGCCCGCCGCTCCAGTTCGCGCAAGTCTGCGGTGCGCCGGGACTCCGCCACCCGCGCCCGCGTTGCCGCGACGATACGGTCAAGAACCGCAGCCATAGAGAATCTTTTGATTATAAGGGAGAGACGCGGAAACCCGCGTCAGAGATGGAACTTTGACAAGAATTGAAAGACGAGAAGTCTGTTTACCTCAGGGGCTAAAGCCCGTCCTTAGCGGCCCGAGCCGGCACGGCTGAAAGCCGTGCCCGTTCAAACCGAAAGACGCGGTAGCTAAGGCGGTGCGCTTACAGAACCGATTGCGGAACAGGGCTCTGTCTATTCCATTCCCAACGACGCTTTCACCGACTTCCCATACTCCCGAGCCTTTTCGAGGATTTTCGGTTCGTCCAACGTGAGCAGATGATGATCGCGCATCACCACTTTTCCGCCGATGATCACCGTCTCGACATCGCTGCCCTTCAACGAATAGGCGATTTGCGAATAAGCGTCATACATCGGCACCGCGTTCGGCTCATCCAGGCTGATCAGGATTACGTCTGCTTTCTTCCCAGGCTCGAGCGAGCCGATTTCTTTCTCCAGATGAATCGCCCGCGCGCCGTCGATGGTTGCCATCTCAACGACACTCTTTGCATTCAGCGCCAGCGGATTCATCTTCGAAATCTTTGCCAGCTTCGCCGCCAGATCGATCTCTTCCATCAGATCGAGATCATTATTACTACCAGCTGGACCGTCGGTTCCCAACCCCACCGCGATTCCTGCCGCGCGTTCCTCCGGCACTGGAGCCACGCCGCTCGCAATCATCATATTGCTCGACGGATTGTGCACGCATCCCGCGCCTTTTTCGGCCAGCAGTTTGCGATCGGCTTCATCGACGAAAATGCAGTGCGCCGCCACGATGTCCGGGCCCAGCACTCCGATCTTGTCGAGATATGCCACCGGAGACATCCCATTCGCCTTCTCCGAGTCTTCCCACTCTTTCTTCATCTCGGCCACGTGAATCAGAATCGGCGCATGATACTTCCGCGCCAGCGCCGCTGCGTCCTGCAACGTTTTTTTCGAGCACGTATAAATCGAATGCGGAGCCGGCGCTGCATGGATCAACGGGTCTCCTTGCCAGCGCTTCAGGAATTTTTCGGTGTAGGCCAGCATCTCGGCTTCGGATTTATTGTCAGGCGCGGGAAAGTCGATGAACGTTTCGCCCAGCACTCCGCGCATGCCCGCGGCCTTCGTCTCTTCGGCAATGGCGTCTTCGAAGTAGTACATGTCAGCGAAGGTTGTCACGCCCGCACGAATCTGCTCCGCGGCCGCCAGCCGCGTCCCCCAGCGGACAAACTCTTCATTCACATTCTTCGCTTCCGCCGGAAAGATGTACTTGTAAAGCCAGTCGTTCAGCGTGACGTCATCGTGCAATCCACGAAACAGCGTCATCGGCACATGCGTGTGCCCGTTGATGAATCCGGGCAGCACCAACGCTCCGTGCGCATCGATGGTTTGCGGCGCTTTGTAGCGCGCCTCAATGTCGGAGCGAGGCCCAACCGCGGCGATGGAATCGCCTCGCACCGCAACCGCGCCATCCTGATAAATTGCGCGCCCGCCGTCCATCGTGACCACGATCCCGCGCGAAACAAGCAGATCGACTTCCTGCTGCTGTGCGAATGAAAACAAGCTGCAACCAAGAAATGCTGCAAGCCACAATGAAATTTGACGAGTCATAGTTAAGCCTTCAATCCACCTTCGCGGAGAACCTGGGACTTCTTTTCCCGTTCCCTGTCAGATTTCCTTTTTCTCCGCCGCCGCAATCTCCGCATCCGGCACAGGACGGCTGCGATACAAGCTAAAGTTTTTCACGTCACGCAAGACAAACGTTGGCACGTCCGCATCATGCGCCGCCTTGATCCTGCCAAACTCCGCGTTCTCCACGTCCTCCAGCACAAATGCAGGACGACTGTCCGCCGCCGCGCGCTCCATCTTGATGGCATGCACTTCCAATCCGTTCACATGTCGAACGAAAAAACCATACGCGGGAGTCGCACCGAACATATTCGGCTCCGGATACTCCTTCTCTTTTTCCGGCACCTGCGCCTCAGCGTCGGCCTTGGTCCCGCCGCCCCGGTAGACAAAAATCATGTCGCTGACCTTCACATCCTCAATGGAGTGACCCGGAATCCCTGCCAGGATGCACGGGATCTTTGGAGACTGCTGCGCCTGCATGCAGGTGATGCCGCTCAAAATAACGCGCCGAATGCTTCCGACCGCCGCACCAGCCGGTCCGCGCATGCGCGCCGCGAGCCTCATGAAGATCGGGGCTTCATACACATCGCGCATCGTGACATTCGTGCACGTCACATCCTCAATCACCGCGCCGTCGACGCTCTCAATGGCCAGGCCGCGACATCCGTCAAACACGCAGTTCGAGATGGTGATGTTCTTAAAGCCCCCGTTCGATTCGGTTCCGAACTTGATCCTCCCGGTGCGCGGAACTTTCTCGTCTGCCGGAAATTTCTTCCACGAGCCATCGAGCAGCGTGCCTTCTTCGTAGCTGCCTGCCAGCAAGCAGTTCGTGATCGTTACCATCTCGGTCGCGCGCGCGTAGCCGAGCGCGTACGAACTCTTCAGGCAAATGCCATCATCCCACGGCGAATTCACGCTGCAATTCGACACGCGCACATTGCGGCAGCAATCAATATCCATGCCGTCGCGGTTGGTATCGATCTTCAAATTGTCGATGGTGAGATTGTCGACGCCGGTTGCGAGAATTCCGAAATGCCCGCCATGCAGGATCGAGAAATCGCGCAGCAGCACATTCCGGCAATTCTTCAACGCAATGGCTTTGTTCGCGACCCCCGGATTCTCCGCCACCGGGCCGGCATCGTGGCCAGCCGCCCATCCCCGGCTCAAGCCCTTGCCCCAGATCAGCCCCGGTCCAAGGATCGCAAGGTCGCTGATCCCCTCGCCCCAGATCAGGCTGTTGTGCCAGTGATTATGCCCGTAATCCTGATACGGCTCCCAGGGCTTGTTCGGTTCGGCCGCGTCGTAACTCTGCGCCGGATCCGTCGCCGGATCGGCAGCAATGAGAGTGGCGCCCTGTTCCAGATAAAGCGCGACCTTGCTTTTCAAACGAATGGAATAGCAAAGATAATTTCCTGCGGGAAAGTAAACTCCGCCCCCGCCCGCTGCCGCCGCCGCATCAATGGCGCGATTGATCGCCGGCGTATCGACGGTTTTCCCATCCCCGGCGGCCCCGAATGCGCGAACGTCATATTCACTTCGCGGCGGACCCGCAACTCCCGGATACCGCGTCTCCGCCCCGCCGCCGGCGGCAGAAGTAGAGATTTCAGCGACTGCGGACCGAGCCGACACTCCGATCAGTGCTCCAGTCACGAAGCCGGC
>JASLEQ010000620.1 GCA_030151135.1 Candidatus Sulfotelmatobacter sp.
GGAATCTCATGGCCTGCAGACCAACGACTTCACCTACATTGCACCTGGAGTACAACATAGCGTCGCAGGCAGCGCCAATGGTGCATTTCGAGTCCTCGTGATGACCTTCAAGATCCCGGCGAGGGTTTCGATCGCTACAACGCCATCCCAACCAAAAGTCATCAATCTCAGTGATGTAAAAGAACAGCCTGTGGAAGGGCATCCGTTGTCGGTGTTGTACAAGCTGCTGGTAGGACCTCGGGGAGCGACGCGGGATTCCATCGATGATGCCTACGTGGTTACCAGCCTTTTCTGGATGGATTTTGCTCAAGGCGGAACGAATTTTCCACACCATCATGAGACAGCGGAAGAAATCTATCTCGTAATTGACGGCAACGGGGAGATGGTAGCGGGTGGCGGAATGGACGGAATTGAAGGACGCTTTCCGTCGAAGGCTGGCGACGCTTATTATTTTCGACCAAACTGCACGGTCGGGTTTTATAACCAAAACAAGCCAGGAGCAAAAGCTCACATTCTGGCTGTGCGGTCGCGGATTCCGGTGGCTGAAGCCGACTAGAGTCGCACGCAATCTTTGCTGAGCTAAGAGATTCAGGGAACCGTTACTTATTGTTGTGAGGAGGCATTGATGCCGGTCCGGAACTCAAACCGGAGATCATTCGTTAAATTGCTGGCGGCTGCTCCGTTGCTTACGCAAATTGCCGCCCGCGATGTTTATGCTCAGGCGGCAACAGCGGTCGGCCGCGATCCCCGCCAAAACGTTTACACGCGCCTAGGCGTGAAGACGGTGATCAATTGTCGTGGAACTTGGACTTATCTGAGCGGATCGCTCGAGTTCCCCGAAGTTCGGGAAGCGCAGTTAGGGGCGGCGCAGCATTTCGTCAACATGCTCGACTTGCAGCGGGCCGTTGGCAAGCGGCTGTCCGAACTGACCGGCGCGGAGTCTGGCATCGTCACCTCGGGATCTGCGGGTGCAATGGCGGCCGCCACCGCTGGTTGCATGGCGGGAACCGACGACCATTACATTTGGCAACTTCCCGACACAACGGGGCTGAAGCACGAGGTCGTCATGGTCGGAGGGCGCAGCGCCTTCGATAGCGCGATCAGACTGACTGGAGCCAAACTGGTGCTGGTTTACTCAGCCGAGGAATTGGCCAATGCTCTGAACGAAAACACGGCCATGATCTATACCACCGATCTTGGCGACAAACTTCAGAAGGAACTCGCCATCGCAAAAGATCACAAAGTCCCGATGTTGCTCGACGATGCGGCAGGAATTCCTCCCGTGGACAACGCGAAGCTGTACGCTCGGATGGGAATTGACCTTTACTGCTTCTCAGGCGGCAAGGGCCTCCGTGGTCCACAGTGCAGCGGACTCCTCTTGGGGCGCAAGGATCTGGTCGAGGCCGCTTTGATGAACAGCGCGCCTCGAGAGGGAGCGGTTTGCCGCCCGATGAAGGTTGGCAAAGAGGAAATCATCGGCGGTCTGGTTGCGCTCGAGACCTGGCTGAAGATCGACGAAAAGAAGCTCTACGCTGAGTGGAACGGGCGCATCGATCGCATCCGCAAGCTTGTCGAAACCGTGCCGGGAGTCAAAACGGAGACTTACGTTCCCGACGACGGCAACCGATATCCGACCCTCAAGGTGTCATGGGACCAACAAGCATGGAATTACACGATCAACGATTGCGTTCAGGAATTGCGGGCTGGCAGTCCCGTGATTGAGGTGCTCGGAGCGGACAATCCCAGCCTCGTCACCGCGGTGCGCGAGGGCAATCCCAATCCTAATCGCAAGGAGCGGAAAGGTCCCAACCACATAGAACTGGTGTCGATGACAATCAAGCCGGGGGAAGAAATAATCGTGGGACAAAGGCTGAGGTCGATTCTCGGCGCGGCACAGAAAAAGGCAGCAGCATAGACGGAGGAGCCGCTTGGAAACTCGGACTTCGAGAATCGTGCTGGCGTTGGTGGCGTCGGGGCTTTGGCTCTGCTGTCAAACCCACGCACAGGAGCCGCGAGCAGTAACCCCGCGTGGGTCTGAATCACGTCCAAACGCTGTTTCCTCTCCGGGAGTTGACGCCGGAGACTACGTCTACGTGTCGGGGCAAGGTCCGCGAAAACCGGATGGCAGCTTGCCTTCGACCTTCGGTGAACAAGTCAGGCAGGCGCTGGATAGCGTTGTTGCAGTCGTCATGTCGGCCGGACTTACAAAAGAACATCTCGTCTATGTGCAGGTGTATCTGGAAGACACAAAACAATACGCCGAGCTGCAGAAAGCATTCGCAGAGTATTTCGGAGATGCGCAGCCTGCGCGCGCCGTTTTGGGCGTAGCTCGAACTCCAGAATCGCCACTTGCCATCAATGCGGTCGCGGTTCGCAGCCTCGAGGGCAAAAAGCCCGTCTACATGAGTTATCAGAGTCCTGCTATAGACGCTCCAGCGGGAATGCTTACACATGATCGACTGTTTATCTCCAGCATGGCGGGTGCCGATCCCACGTCAGGCAAAGTTCCAGACGATCCCGGCGCCCAGGTCGATCTCGCTCTCGATCGCATGCATGAGGTCGTCAAAGCGGCGGGCCTGGAGTTTGCAAATGTGGTGTTCGTGAATCCGTATCTCACGTCCGAGATACCGGGACGGGTCATGAATGAGCGCTACGCCCGACGCTTTGAGTTCGGCAACACACCGGCCCGCGCCACCATTGAAGTATCCAGCCTTCCCGGCGGAGCGCACATCGAGTACACGGCAGTTGCCGTTCGTGACATCACACAGCGAAAAGCAATACGGCCAAAAAATATGCCGCCCAGTCCGACGGCCAGTCCCTGCGTTTTTGCCGGAGATACGTTGTACTGCTCGGCAAAGGACGGATTTATTCCTGGGCCGCACGGCGGAGTTTATGCAACCACTACTCCCCATCAACTGCGGCAGACAATGCGGAATCTGCTCGACAATCTGGAAGAGGCTGACATGAAGTTCGATCAGGTTGTTGCGACGAATGCTTATCTGGACGATTTATCGGACTTATCGGTATTTGACGCGGTGTATCGGCAATATTTCGGTCCGGTTCCACCCGCGAGAACCACCGTGGAGCAGGTCGCGCCCACCGAGCGCAAGGCGGACAAAGAGGACCATTTCCCAGGATTGGAACAGGTGTCACTGATTGCTGTTCGCAATATGCAGCATCGTTGAAAATCGTTTTTCTTTGGCAGATTGTTCGGGGCTGTTTCAATAGGTGAAACCGCTGTATACGAAGGCGCTGGTGGGGAGTTTCGTTCTTGACAACTTTCCACATCGTGGAATATGTTTTCGCGCCATGGGAGTGGGCGCCGTGCCGCGCTGTATCTGATTCCTGGTCACGAAGCCAGCGCGGGTTGGAACTGGGGTTTTCACGAGATTAAAACTTGAGTGGGTGGGCAGGAGGTTACCTGCCCCGCCGGGAGACAGATGATGAGGAATGGTCAGAAGTTCATCGCTGCGATTTTCGTCATCTTGACGACGCTTTTTGTCCCTAACAGTTTGTTCGCCGATGTTACGGGCTCGATCAACGGTGTAGTTCGCGACCGGGCTCAGGCGGTGATTACGGGTGCTCACGTCACAGTGACAAACGTACAGACCAATTTTTCGCAAAGCACCACCTCGGGGTCTGATGGCTCATACCATTTCCTGGCCTTGCCAGCCGGCGGCTATCGCATCAATGCAACTGCTCCCGGCTTCCGCACTTTTACGGCGACCGACATCACGTTGCAAGTAAACGATCAACTCAAGATCGACGTTGTTCTCGACGTCGGCGCAGTCAACGAACAGGTAAGCGTTGCCGCCGAAGCCGTGCACGTGGAAACGGAGAGCACGCAACTTGGGGACGTAATTGATTCCCAGAAGATGTTGGCTCTGCCTTTGAATGGTCGCAGTTATCTCGATCTGTTAGGCCTGCAGGCCGGTGTCGCGCCTACAACCGCTGGGACGATCGGTGGCGACCGTCCGGTCTCCGGATACATCTCGAACGCCGGGAACATTTCTGTCAACGGGCAGCGCGAGACCGCCAATGCATTTCTGGTGAACGGCGGCGACGTCAGCGAGGGACGAAACCTCGGAGCCGGTTTGGTTCCAAATCTCGATTCCGTCGAAGAATTTCGCCTGATCACCAATAGCTTTGACGCAGAATACGGGAAGTTCAGTGGCGCGGTGATGAACGCAATCACCAAGTCTGGAACCAATGGCTTCCACGGTGACGTCTTCGAATTTCTGCGCAATGACGCAATGGATGCGAAGAATTACTTCTTCACCGACCAGCCTAAGACTGAGTTGCGACGGCATCAATTCGGATTCACAGCTGGAGGTCCGTTCTGGAAGGACAAGCTGTTCTGGTTCACGGATTATCAAGGAACCAGACAAGTGCAAGGCGCGGAAGTCAGCGGCGTTCCGACACCGAGTGCTGCGGAACTTGGGGGGCATTTCGATCCTTCAACTTTGACCGGTACAGTCGATGGCATCGCCGGCGGCACCTGTCCGGCGTGCGGCTGGCCGACACTGCTTTCGCAGCGATTGGGCTACACGGTCGTAGCGGGCGAGCCTTACTCTTTCGGACCCAAGCCAGGTTTCCCAAACGGTTGCACCTCCACAGCTGACTGCGTCTTCCCTGGCGGTTTCATTCCCAAAGCTGCTTGGG
>JASLEQ010000714.1 GCA_030151135.1 Candidatus Sulfotelmatobacter sp.
CTCTATGTTATTTAAACTACGTTATAAGCCGGATTCCCCACTCTCTCCGCCATGTTTCAGAGTGCTTTTGGGGCGTTCCGCGACCTACTTCTTGACTGACGGCCGCTACTTCGCTGGGCGTTTGCGATGCCTCGGGTGTCAGGGCGATGCCGTCGCGATAGCTGACTGCCCTGCCTGAGATTGCAGGGACTCTTTCACCAGGCACCAGAATTCCCACAAGATTCAAGGGGTCGGCTGCTGACAAAGTGATCAAGTCTCCGCTCAGCGGCAGACTTCTCATAGCACGCACGGACTCCACTGCCACCGGCAACGCGAATTGCTCGCCCAAAAATCCATCCACAAACCTTCCCCCTCGGATCTCTCCTCGATCCTCGAGTCTGCGAAATGCCATTAGCAGTTCCCGCCACGGTGGCAAGTTCGACTCTCGTGCAATCGCATCGCGAACGACGATCCCGTAGCGCCGCAGCAGCATCCAGCAGGCTGCCTCTACCGCTCGGGTCCTGTCTACGGCAACATCGGCATGCAAAAGAGCCCAGCGTCCTGTACTATGCCTCGGACGCAGACTGCGGCTGCTTCCCGGTCCTGCGCGCCGGTTGGGATCGATCAGCGACCGCAAGTTATCGAAGCCGTCGGCCGTAACAAGGCCACCCGCCACGAGTTCCCACAATGCTGTTTCGATCTCAGCTTTCACCTTGCCGGTTCCGCGCACAATGTCGGCAAAGAACGACGCTCCGCGCTGCTTTAGGAATTCAAGCACAAGCTTCGCCCCATGGCTCAATCCACCATGTGGCGAGTTCGGACTGTTCGACGACCCTGTCGCGGTCGGATCTTTCCCCGGCACATGCGCACTTTGACGTATTCCCATCCAGTCCGCTTCTTCGCGCACAAAGAACGTAATCGGAGCGACGCTGGTCGGAATGACACGCCGCTGGCGAGGGGCCGATCCGTCAGTGGGAGCAGCGGACTCGAGCGTCGCAGGGTGTGGTGACAACCTTCCCCATCCGACGGCTCCGGTCATGCACAGCTGATCCAGACACTTCGGATCGTAGTCCGTTATCCGTCGCGCCAATACCTGCCGCTCCCAGGCATTCGCCGGAACTTCGAATCCCTGTAACTGCTGCAATACTTCAAGCGTTCCGCGCTCACCATGGGCCTGCGATCCGGGAGCCACATGCTGCCAACGCAGCAGCCATCGCATAAATTGAGCCGCGGTCACCGGCTCGATCTGCTTGCGCAGAATCCCGACGGTCAGCCGATGGATCCGCGCCAACAGGCGCCGCTCGCACCATTCGACTTCGGATTCATCCGAAGGTCGAGCGGTCCCACTCGAAACTACCGCCGCAGGCCCATTGTGACCCCCTGCACCGGTGAAATTCCCTCGCAGAACAGTTCCAGCCGCCTCCATCCGGAGCAGGCCCTTTTCGATCTCGGAAGCGGGAAGTCCCACCAGATTGCCCAGTTGCGAAGCAGTGGCGGGACCAATCGCGGACATCCACCCCTGCACTAGAACTAGCAGCGCGTCCTCGGTGGCGATGTCACTCGTCTCAAAGTCAGCCGATTCGGTTTCAAAATGCGCATGGGGGAAGAGCGTTTGAAAAGCACGCGCGCGCTCCACGGCGACCCAGTATCGCCTTGCTCCAGCGGAAGCGATCCCGGCCCGGCCCTGAATCGCAAGTTGTTCAAAGTAGCGTTGCCAACGATCCACATCGACGGAAGGTCCCTCCCCGCTGGACAATCCATCTTCAGTGCGGGCTAAGGATTGACAGCCGACGGATACTTCCGGCAGTGCCAGCAAAGTGTGCAGCACATCATGCAACTCATCGGCGTCACGTACATCGGGCCAAGCTTCGCTGCGCACCTGCGCGATAGCACCGGGATCCAGTCCTCCCACTTCCTGCAGAACTGATTCGGGCAAGACACGTCGCATTTCCACAGCCCGCGCCCGCCGCTCCTCTAAAGGTGCATCATCGAGATATGCATATGGATTCGCATTCAAAATTTCATGCGAGAACTGGGAGGGCACCGGCGTGTCTACCGCCAGTACGCGAATCTCCCCGGACGCCATGCCATGCAGCACCCGTTTCAGACCTTCCAGGTCCATAGCTTCGCCGAGCACATCCTTCATCACCTCAGCGATCAGTGGATGATCAGGAATCTGGCGATCTCCCTCGATGTTCTCGAAACACGCTGCCGCGTCCGGAAATACAGAAGCCAGCAAATCCTCGGATCTCATGCGCTGAATTTGTGCCGGAACTTTCTTGCCATTCTGGAAGCGCAACAATGCCAGCGCGCGGTTCGCATCCCACCGCCACCGCGTCGCGAAGATCGGTGAGTCCAGCGCGGCCTGCTCCAGAATCGGCTGCACGGTCTCGGCATTCAGGAAATGAAAGACATCGCCAAGTGGAAAGCTGTGCTGCTCGGCCAACGCAATATTGAGGCCGTTATCCGTAGCCGCGGCCTGTAGTTCAAAATTGAACCCACGGCAGAACCGCTTGCGCAACGACAATCCCCAAGCTTTATTGATCCGTCCGCCAAAAGGCGCGTGAATGACCAACTGCATTCCGCCACCTTCATCGAAGAAGCGTTCAGCGATGACAGTCGTTTGTGTCGGGACCGCCCCCAACACGACTCGCCCTTGCAGAATGTATTCGATCGACTGCTCCGCGCCCGAATCATCCAGCCCACATTCGTCCTTCAGCCAGGAAACAGCCGCAGCGACGTCGGGCTGCGACGACGAGAATGCCACAGGCGAGGTACGCGGCAGCATGTCGCTGATCTTCTGCCGCAGGTCCCCGACATGCGTCGACAATTCTTCCGTCCGAGCCGGAGCTTCGCCGCGCCAGAACGGCACGCTCGGAGGCGCGCCATGCGCATCGTGCACTAGCATTCGCCCGTTATTCGTCTCAATCCGGTGGATGATCCACGACGAATTTCCCAGCAGCATGATGTCTCCGCGGTTGCTCTCAACCGCGAAATCTTCATCCACTGTTCCGACAACGGCTCCATCGGGCTCGGCCACGACCGTATAGAGCGAATTGTCGGGAATGGCGCCACCGCTAGTAATCGCGGCCAATCTTGCTCCTCGACGCGCGCGCAGTTTCCGATTCACCCGATCGCGATGGATGTAAGCTCCATACCGCCCGCGGCGCGCGGCAATCCCCTCGGACAACATGTCGAGTATGGAATTAAAAGTCTGCCGCTGAAGATGCCGATACGGATAAGCCCGCTTCACGAGCGCGAAAAGTTCGTCCTCGTCCCATCCTTCATGTGTCGATCCGAACTCCGCTGCAGCGCCGTCCTCCGGGCTGGCCATAACGCCATCTTGGCGGCGCTTTTTTCCTTGAGTAACAGGAGGTCCTTCCGCAGCACACGCCGCCACAATCTGCTGCGCCAGCACATCCAGCGGCGCCTCCGGAATAATTAGCCGATCGAGATCGCCAACCTTGATCGCGCGCACCAAAGCCGCGCATTCAATCAGATCGTCGCGAGTAGTCGCGAAGAACCTGCCCTTCGGTATCGCCCCGCGCCAGTGTCCGGAGCGTCCAACCCTCTGCAGTGCGACCGCAATTGCCCGCGGAGAGTTGATTTGCACTACCAAATCGACAAATCCGATATCAATTCCGAGCTCCAGTGATGCGGTCGCCACTAACACGCGCACCTGACCTTCCTTCAGCTTGCGCTCTGCTGCGAGACGCAACTTGCGCGACAGGCTTCCGTGATGCGCCGCAACATTCTGTTCCCCGATACGCTCACCGAGTTGATGCGCAAGGCGCTCGGCCATGCGTCGGGTATTCACGAATACCAGGGTTGATCGATGTTGGCCCACAAGTTCTACGAGCCGATCGTAAATCGTGTCCCACATTTCGTTCGATGCCACGGGCCCAAGCGGCATCGGCGGAACTTCAATCGCAAGGTTCAGCTTCCGTTTGTGACCGACATCGACCACGATGGGATCAGCCCGGTCGCTCCCCGTCAGGAAATGCGCGACTTCCTCGATCGGTTTCTGCGTGGCCGATAATCCAATGCGAACGGACCGACGATAAGTCAGTGCATCCAATCGCTCCAGCGACAGCGCGAGATGCGCTCCGCGCTTATCGTCCGCAACCGCATGAATTTCATCGACGATCACCGTCTCAATATGCCGCAAAATCTGCCGGCTCTTGTCGGAAGTGAGCAGAATGTAGAGCGACTCCGGCGTGGTCACCAGAATGTGCGGGGGGCGCTTCAGCATCGCCCGGCGCTCGGGCATCAGCGTATCGCCGGTACGCACCGCCGTGCGAATCTCGGGCATCAGCAAACCGCGCTCCCCTGCCATCGCGAGAATCTCACCCAGAGGGATTTCCAAGTTTTTTTGGATGTCGTTCCCCAACGCCTTCAATGGGGACACGTAAAGAACTTCGGTGTGGTCGTCGAGTTCTCCAGAAAGCGCCTTGCGCACCAGACGGTCAATACAGGTGAGAAATGCCGCCAAAGTCTTACCCGATCCCGTCGGAGCGGAAATAAGGGTCGTCCTGCCGGCCAGAATGTGCGGCCACCCTTGTTCCTGCGGCTCGGTGGGAGTTCCGAATCGCGAGACAAACCACTCCGCGACTAAGGGATGTGCCCAGGTAAGGGAGGAGGGAACAGACTGCATCCAAATATTCTATTCCGGTGGTTAGCTTTCGCCAAGTCTTCGCCTCGGCCAAGCATTTTGCTCAAAGAAAAGCTATTTTGCGGATTTTGCAGGTGGGGCCGCTGGTTTGATTGCCTCGAGCGCCTTTTGCAAGTCTTCAACATTGGACGAAGGCACCTGGTAGAGTGTTGGATCGCCCTCCCGCTTTGCAATGTAATTCGTTGCGGACTTCGAGATCGAAACTTTTTCTGTCCGTTTCCCATCTTCGTAACTCACAGTCGCTTCAATTTCAGGTGTAGTGAAGCCCGAGTCCACGAATTTTTCGGCTGAGAGGTCACGAAGATCAGAGATTACCGAGCTGACGCCGTCCGCGGCCATCTTCTTCCCGTTGTTCCACCAGTCTTGCCCGCTGCGTAGCAGCCAGTAATTGTTCGAACCCGTATGGATTTCGACTTTGTTGGGCTGGGCGTATCCGAAATCAAACAATTTTTTGTCGCGGAGGTCATCAACTTTCTTGGCCACAGCATCGCCTAGATCGGAGCTGACTTTGTACGCGCCATCGACCACGCTGGATTTCGCGTAATAGATGTCCTTATCTTTGCGAAGCTGAAGCTCCTGAGTGGACGACTCGTCCGTGACTTTCACCGTAGCAACAGGCGTGCCCTTCGCGAACGCCGAGTCTGCGTCTTTCGTCTCGCTATCGGCACCGCTCAGATCCATGCGCGCTTCGGTCAGCTTGCTCACCAGTCCACTGACGGCGTAGGTGTCGGCGCGCATCGGCTTGGGCTTGAGGATCTGCCAGTCGTTCTTATTCCGGCCCAGCTCAATGTCGCCATTCTTTCCGGAAATTTCTATCCGGCTTACCTTGTCCGGACTCTCTGTGAGCAGGCGCTTGTCGCGAAGGTCGTTGAGGTTCTTGTCCAGACTCGTCTTCTGATAACTCGCGATCGTGAAAATGCGGGGATCCCCCACCAGGGCCGCATAGACAGCGCTGCCCGTAGGGGTCTCATCGCCAAGCAGCAAATGCTGCGTCTTGTTGTCTCTCTCAGTGACATCTACTTCGAAAGCAGGCGCGGAGAGCCCATACCGTTGCAGGTCGGTTCCATGATCCTCGACGATCCGATCCGAGTTCAACGCAGAAATCGTTGAAAGCATTCCCGAAACTGTGTTTTGATCTGCGCCGAGAGGCTTGGGTTCGGCGATCTTCCAGTCTGAACCACTTTTCGTTAGAAGGATCGGCGTGGCATCCTTCTTCTTCAGCTCAAGCTTCGTGATCGAACCTTCATCCAGCTTGAGAATCGGTGGAGCGGCATCCGCCTCGGGCTTGGCAGCCTCGGCACTCGGCTTGCGATGATCGGACCAGTAAAGAACGCCCGCCAACGCCGCGAATATTACGGTTGCGATTAGCAGACCACGAATCTTCATGTCTATTTCGAACTCGTCCCGACTTTCTCAGTGAAATTATCGACGCTTCCACCACACTGAAAGTCCGATGAAAACTACGGCGAACGGCAATCCGAATTGGCTCACGGCTCGTACCCAAGCCAGTTGCCTTCCGGTCATCGTAATCCGCCGATCCTCCGGCTCTTTCGGACGAATCGAAATCAGGTCTTCATCCGAAGACAGCCAGTTCACCGCATTTGACGCGAGATCGTCGTTCCCGTTGAAGTCGATGAACCGATTCGCGGCCCATGCGGATGAGCCCACGACCACGAATCGTCCCTGCGAATTCCCTTTCCCCGTGTCGTACGTTCCGGCAGCTGCAAGTGTCAGCGGCCCTTTCTTGTTCTTGGGATCATTCACATTCACCGAAGGTGAACTTAAGTTGCTGGTTGCTAAACTCGTATTCGAACTATCAAAAAGCTTTTGCACGCTGGTCTTGTCAGTGTTCTTGATGTCGAGCGAGCGCGCGAGCGGAAATCCTGTTGCAGTTCCTCGTAGTTGATCCACAATCGGCTGGGACGCATAACTTGTTACGAGTGCTACCTGCGGCCCCAGGCCCGCAATCTGCCCCAGCGGGTTCAGATCGAGAATCAAATCCTTGTCCAACGTCACCCCCCAGTTCTGCAGAAGCGTCGTGAGCGCGTCATTATCGGCGATCTCATCGTGCCCCAACTTCAGCGGTGGATCCAGCATGAAGAACGCGCGTCCGCCATCCTCTACATATTTCTTGATCGCATCAACCTCGGGCTGTTCGTAATTCTTTGTGGGACCGGCCACGACAAGGGTCGTGCAATCGCTCGGCACGTCAGCTTTGGTAAGCAAATCAACCGACTTCGTCTCGTAATTGTCCTTCGACAGCAACTCCTTGAACTTGGACATGCCGTCACGATTGCTGTCGTTGAGCTGATGTTCGCCGCTCCCGCTCGTGAAGCAGACCGTTCGCGCGGTGCTCTTTAAATCGCGGATGAACGCTCCTGTAATGCCTTCCTCGGTCATGCTCTTCGCTTCTTCGTGCTTTGCGCCAATCTGCACCACGGCAGTGCCCAAACTGCGAATTCCCGCCTCGCGTGCGACCTCTGGATCCTTATCGGGATCGACGTACTTTACCTGGACCTTTGGCGACAGATTAGCGTACTGGTCCAGCAGGTCCCGGCCGTCGCGAAAACGCGTGCTCTGGTTGAAATAAGTGATCGTCGCATTCTGCTTCAAGCCTCTGACAATCTTTGCCGTCTGCTCCGACAAGCTGTACCGCTTGTTGGAAGTCGCGTCATAGGATTTGTTGTAGCGATCGGCTAGAACATTTGCGACTACTACAATCGCAATCACAACCAAGATGTAGGAAGCGGCGTAGGCCGCGTACTTTGTCTGTCTCGCCTTCATCCATTGGCTCGCCATCTTATGACCTCCAGCGCAGGGACTCCATCGAGCGCGCTGTAAAAAACAGTCCCAGGAAAATAACAGTCAGATAGAAGATCGCATCTTTTGTATCGAGCACTCCTTTGGCAAACGACTCAAAGTGCGTGATTACTGACATGTACGCGAGCACCTTTGCCCAAGTCGCGGTCTCGTATCCACTGACCCACTCCAAAACCCAGAGCAGCAGGCACACACCGAATGTCACGGCGCCGGCGATGATCTGATTTTTGGTGAGTGTCGAAATGAAAGTACCGATAGCCAATAGCGCGCCGGCCTGCAGCAACAATCCGAGATAGCCGATCAGTAAGGGCTTCCAGTCGGGATGCCCATACGCGAAGAGGAAGGCGAAATTAACCGCCGTAAACAGGAGGAGGCACGCATAAAGCACTACCGCAGCGAACCACTTTCCCAGAATAATCTCAATATCATGCACCGGCGATGTCACGAGCAATTCGATCGTGCCGGTGCGCTTCTCTTCTGCAAACAGCCGCATCGTGATCAGTGGAATAAAGAATAGACCCAGAACACCGACGTTCGACAGCAGCGGCCGGACGATCCACTCATTCAAATTCATGGGGAACGACCGCCCGCTCATTTGCGACTGAACGCTTTCGAACACGAAGGTACCAAGTGCATTCCAGAAAAAGAATCCGAAGATCACCCCGAACATGATCAACAAGATGTACGCGACCGGCGATGCAAAGTAGCTTCTCAGCTCTTTCTGGCAGATGACCCAGACGTTTCTCATCAGGCTTGTACCTCAGCTGGACTTTCTTCTGTCGGCGCCGCTGCTTCAGCGCCTGTAAGCTGCAGAAAAACTTCTTCCAGGCTCATCGCAGCCGAGCGCAGTTCATTCAGGTCCCATCCCGCTTCAATAATCGCGCGTGCCAGGTCTCCACGAACGAAGCCGCCCTTTTTGCTCTCCACTTCAAACACTACCCGCGAATCGACTTGTTGTTTGCAGAGAACGCGGGTCACCCCGATCACCTGCTCCAACCGGTGTTGCACAATCGAGGGCTCGATCGCTCCACTGCGCCCGGCGACTTCCACCAGGACCGACTCCGCCCCGCGCGCGCGTGCCTGGAGATTGCGAACCGAATCAGTCGCTACCAGCTTGCCTTTATTGATAATGACGACTTGCTCGCATGTCTGCTCGACTTCCGGCAGAATGTGCGTGCTCAGAATGATCGTGTGCTCGCCCGCAAGATCTTTGATCAAATCGCGCGTCTCATTGATCTGCTTCGGATCGAGCCCAGCCGTCGGCTCGTCAAGAATGAGCACATCGGGATTATGAACGATGGCCTGGGCCAGACCAACGCGCTGCCGGTATCCTTTTGACAACTTTCCCAGAAGCTTGTTTTTTACGTCGGCAACGGCGCAGCGCCCGCAAACATAATCGACGCGCTTGTCGAGATCTGCACCTGAGAGTCCCTTCAACTTGCCGACGAATCGCAGATATTCCGCGGTGGCCATCTCTGGATAGATTGGTGGAGTTTCGGGCAAGTATCCGATATGCTTTTTCACTTCAAGCGGCTGCTCGAGAACATCAAAACCCGCCACTGTCGCCGTTCCCGAGGTCGGTGGCAAGAAGCAAGTCAGCATGCGCATGGTGGTCGTTTTCCCGGCGCCATTGGGACCCAGAAAACCCACGATCTGGCCCTTTTCCACTTCAAAAGAGGTGTTATCGACCGCGACTTTACGGGCGTATCGCTTGGTGAGCCCTTCGACTTTGATCATATAGAGTTACTCAAGACGAGCGGGATCGCTCTTTGTGAGTGCGAACAACACTCATGATAGAAAGTGA
>JASLEQ010000720.1 GCA_030151135.1 Candidatus Sulfotelmatobacter sp.
GTGTCCTTAGACGCACGCATGAAGTGCGCTCATCTCCCCCCGGACGCAACCTCTTTATCTGTCCCTGAATTTTGAAGGATTGCGAGCCCAGAATGACAAAATACAAGGCGTTCAAACCAATAGCGCCTTGTCAATCGCCGCAACAATGGGAACTCGGCTGCGGATTCTGTTTCATGGAGAAGAGTGTGCTTCTACCAACGCCTTTTTTACCGCCAGCAATTCCTTCAGCACGCCTCGCAATTTCGTCGACTCCAGAGCGTTCGCTCCATCCGATTTTGCTTCCTTCGGATTGTCGTGCACTTCCATGAACACCCCGTCAATTCCTGCTGCGACGGCTGCCCGCGCCAGCAGAGGGATGAACTCCGGCTGTCCTCCGCTGACTGCAGGCCCCTCTGCGGAAGACTCCGATGACGGCAATTGCACGGAATGTGTCGCGTCAAAGACGACAGGCGCAAACTTTCGCATGATCGCCAGTGAACGCATATCGACAACAAGATTGTTGTATCCGAAACTTACTCCCCGTTCAGTCAGGAATACTTGCGAATTTCCCGCCTGGCGGCATTTTTCTACGGCATGCCGCATGTCCCAGGGCGCGACGAACTGTCCTTTTTTGATATTGACGGCGCGACCACTCAGCGCCGTAGCGACGACAAGGTCTGTTTGACGGCTTAGAAACGCAGGAATCTGCAGGATGTCGACGACTTCCGCGACCTTTGCGACGTCAGCTGTCTCGTGCACATCAGTCAACACCGGCAAGTGCAGTTCGTCCTTTATTTTCCGGAGAATCCGCAGGCCTTCTTTTAAGCCCAGGCCGCGAAAGCTGCGAATAGAGGTCCGATTCGCTTTGTCGTAACTTGCCTTGAAAATAAAAGGCATACCCAAAGAGCGGGTAACACCTTTGATGATCTCGGCCATTCGAATAGCGTGCTCTTCGCTTTCAATTACACAGGGCCCCGCGATGAGGAAGAGGTTTCCTGATCCAATGTGAATATCGCCGACTTGAAAGGAGACGCTCATCCCGCAATGATTCGCAACAAATTACGGCGTAAGCCGTTGAGATCAAGTACAGATCATAACCAATTTCCCGCGGTCTACGCTGACCGACTGTTCGAGCTTTTCAATCTACCTCCCAGCCACACGTTCCGGACGATGGAACATTTCCACTTCAGCAACCTCTCTCTCAGCCCGCCGTTTCTGGCCGGACTCATACGAGGCGCCTATAAACGTTTTGAACAATGGATGGGGTTCGAGCGGTTTGGATTTGAACTCGGGATGAAACTGACACCCGATGAAGTGGGGATGACCTGGCAACTCCACCATCTCGACGTAAGTGCCGTCCGGAGACGAGCCAGAGATTTTCAGGCCCGCTGCCGTCATTGGTTCTTCATATTCGCGGTTGAATTCGTAGCGATGCCGGTGCCGCTCGCTGATCTCAAGTGTTCCGTAAATTTTATGCGCCAGTGTGTTCGGCTCAATCTTGCAGGTCCAGGCGCCCAAACGCATGGTCCCCCCTAATTCCTCGACACCTCGCAATTCACGAAGTTTATAGATCACGCGGTGCGGGGTCGCGGGATCAAACTCGCTGGAATTCGCGTCTTCCAGCCCGACCACATTTCTGGCGAATTCGATGCAAGCCGTTTGCATTCCAAGGCAGATGCCGAAATAAGGCACATTCTTCTCGCGCGCATAGCGGATCGCGATCAACATCCCTTCGATGCCACGCTTCCCAAATCCACCAGGCACCAGGATCCCGTCGTATCCCTCGAGCTGCGATTCAAAGCTCTGGTCGCCGGTCTCCAGTCCTTCCGCTTCGATCCAGTTCAGTTGCAACTTCAGGTTATGCGCTAAGGCACCGTGCACCAACGCTTCCTTAAGCGACTTGTAGGAGTCTTCGTACTCAACATACTTGCCCACGATGCCAATCGTGACCGTGTCCTTTGGGTTATACACACGGTGGACGATGTCTTCCCACTTTGACAAATCGCGGTCGCGGGCCTCCATGTGCAGGCACTTCAGCACTAGCGTGTCGACATTCTCGGTCGCAAACACAAGTGGTACTTCGTAGACGGAGGCAACGTCTTTTGCGGTGATCACGGCCTCTTCCGGAACGTTGCAGAAAAGCGCGATCTTCGATTTGATATCTTTCGCCAGGAAGCGGTCGGTGCGGCACAAAAGAATGTCGGGCTGGATTCCGATGCTGAGTAGCTCCTTCACAGAATGCTGTGTCGGCTTGGTCTTTAGTTCCTGCGCGGCGGCAATGAAGGGAACCAGCGTGACATGCACGAACAATGTATGTTCCCGCCCAAGTTCTTGCCGCATTTGGCGGATGGCTTCCATAAACGGCAACGATTCGATGTCGCCTACAGTGCCTCCGATCTCGACGATCGCAACATCCACTTCCTGTGCGACCTTTTTCATTGCAGCTTTGATTTCGTTGGTCACATGCGGGATCACCTGCACCGTCTTGCCCAGGTAGTCACCGCGCCGTTCCTTCGCAATAATCTGTTCGTACAGTCGTCCTGTCGTCCAATTGTTGTCGCGAGAAAGCTTGGCGTGGGTGAAGCGCTCGTAGTGACCAAGATCCAGGTCCGTCTCCGCGCCGTCATCGGTCACGAAAACTTCGCCATGCTGAAACGGCGACATCGTTCCCGGATCGACGTTCAGATACGGATCGAATTTCATGATGTTGACCTTCATCCCACGGCTCTCCAGCAGGCATCCGATGGATGCTGCGGCAAGCCCCTTGCCGAGTGAAGACACAACTCCGCCCGTCACAAAGATGTACTTCGCTGGCATCTCTTCCTCGCTTTAAATTTTGTTTGGAAAATTGTGCAGGTGGTGTGCACGATCAATTATGGCAGAAAAGCCCTGTGGAAGAAACGGCAGAAATCAGGAACCGCTAAATTCTTATCTAGCGACATTCACCATACGAACTCGACCGGCGCGTTGACTATCTTTGCGCAGTCGGCGAGAATAATCGAGGTCACCAGCACCAAAACGGTAGTGTCCTCATACGTGGGCCTGTGGCGCAGCTGGGAGCGCGCTTCCATGGCATGGAAGAGGTCGTCGGTTCGATCCCGACCAGGTCCACCATCACCCGCGAAAGCTCGCTCCCGCCTGCCGGTTTTGCTCTCTGGCAGTTCCCGTTACTGGTACGTTAGCTTCAGGTTATCCAGATACACTTTGTATCCGTCCTGCTTGTAGTTGCCGTCGAGTTGGAAGTTAACCGTGACCCCGTACC
>JASLEQ010000019.1 GCA_030151135.1 Candidatus Sulfotelmatobacter sp.
TACACGGAGAACCACAGTATCGTCGTGCGTGGTCCCGTGACCGGTCGCCGCTATCCATTTTCTGCCGCCAATCCTGTCCAGCCAGTCGACTCGCGCGACGCTGCCACCCTGCTGCAGGCCAGATTTTTCCGCCACCCTTAATCGATCACCGGGTCTACGGTGGCGTGCTGATTTCGCATCTACTCAGGTCGATCCTTGCAGCATCCGAATCCAATAACGTCCCTGCCACCAACTTTTCCTCGGCGCGGCCTAGTAAAATAACACACGCACTCCTGCGCAGCCCACCAGCTTGACAGATACCAAATGTGTTCACGAGCCGCCCGAATGAGCAAATCCGCGATCGGCATCGACTTTGGGACCACAAACAGTTCCGTCGCCTTTGCCGGTTCCTCAGATCAGGTCCAGCTCGCCAAATTTCCGTACTTGGGCGGCCTGACCGATGCCTATCGATCGCTCCTCTACCTTCAACAAGTCAAGGAAGACGGCGTGAAAAGACTGAAGTCGTGGACTGGCCCTGAAGCCATTGAACAATATCTTGCCGACGATGTGAAAGGCCGGCTGATCCAGTCACTTAAGTCCTTCCTTAGTAGTCGAAGCCTTCGAAGTACCGAAGTTTTTGGCCGCAGGCTCACACTGGAAGATTTGATCGCAAAAATTCTCCGGGATTTGCGGGAGAATGCCGAATCTCAGTTCGGACTAAGCATCAGGTCTGCAGTAGTGGGGAGGCCCGTTCATTTTGTGGGAGCAGAGAACCAGGAAGATGACACTTTTGCGGAAAGCCGGCTTCGAGCTGCCTTCCAGTCGGCCGGCTATGAATCCGTACAGTTTGAGATGGAGCCCGTTGCCGCAGCACATTACTACGAGTCCACGCTCGATCATGACGAATTAATCCTCATCGGAGATTTTGGAGGCGGCACCAGCGACTTTTCCCTGGTCCACGTAGGTCCCAACCTCCGTCGACGTAATGAACCCGGTTCTAACAGCATTTTAGGCAATGCGGGAGTCGGGATAGCAGGAGACGCCTTCGACGCAAAACTCATCAGGCATCTCGTGTCCCCAGCTCTCGGAGCCGGCTCGCAGTTACGTTCGCTCGGCAAAATCCTGACCGTTCCTAATTGGGTTTACATAAAGCTTGAGCGTTGGCACCATCTATCACTCCTGCGAGCTAGAGAAGTACTGCAGATGTTGAGAGGAGTTCAAGCCCAATCGCTTGAACCGGAGAAGATCGGAGCACTCATTCACTTCATAAAAGAAGATCTCGGCTTTCAGCTCCACCGCGCGGTACAGAAAGTGAAGAGCGACCTGTCGAACGCCCAGCGTGCTAAATTTCAATTTTCGGATGGATTTGTAGATCTGGAGGCGACCGTGGAGCGGTCTGCCTTCGAGGAATGGATCTCTGACGAACTCGGGCAGATCGCGCGCTGTGTCGACTCTCTCCTTCTGTCCTCCAGTGTTCTACCCAAGGATGTCGACATGGTCTTCTTGACCGGCGGTTCTTCTTTCGTGCCGGCGGTGAGAAGACTCTTTGAATCACGATTTGGAAAAGAGCGAATTCGCGGCGGAAATGAATTTACCTCCGTAGCGCGTGGCTTGGCCTTGAAAGCTATGAAGGTGCACTCGACTTGTCCTTGATCGGGCCAAGTCCGAGAGGCCTGCCCGCCATTCTAGGTTAGAAACTTAGTGTGGGATGCGGGGCCGCAGTGGCTTAACTCACGAAATGCTGGGAGATTAAAACGATGCAATCTTCATCGATCGGAAAACACGCTGGCGCAGGGCCCTCGACGGACCGGCCGTCCATTCCTGAGCCTTCGTATGCAGAACGGGCGCGAACCCTGATGCACCTCAGCCGTATCGGTACTCTTTCGACCCACTCGCGCAAACAGGCAGGATTTCCCTTTGGCTCCGTGATGCCCTACGGATTAGATGCTCACGGACGCCCCATCTTTCTCATCAGCTCGATGGCCATGCATACGCAGAATCTTCAGGCGAACCCGCGCGCCAGCCTGCTCGTGACTGAGCTTGACGCCGGCGGCGACCCTCTTGGCGCCGCCCGAATCACGCTGGTTGGAAATGTTCAAAGAATCCCGGATCCCGAGATATCGGAAGCGCGTGACCTCTACCTCTCTCGCCACTCCAACAGCAAGTACTGGGTTGATTTTGAGGATTTTTCTTTTTACCGGATGGACCTCGTCGATCTTTATTATGTGGGCGGATTCGGTGTGATGGGCTGGGTAGCGGCAGCGGATTATGACAGCGCACCTCCCGACCCTCTCGCCGATTCAATGGCCGCTATCATGCAGCACATGAACGCCGACCACAAAGACGCGCTTGTTTTGCTTGCTCGTAGGTTTGCCGGCATAGAGTCCGAGGAAGCATCCATGACAGCGGTCGATCGTCTCGGTTTTCATGTGCGAATGAAGACCCCGGATGGTATGCGTGGCGCCCGGATCGCATTCTTGCGGGAAGTATCCAACGCTGCAGAGACTCGAAAAGTATTGGTTGAAATGGTGCAGCAGTGCCGCTCACAGAGCGAGTAAACAACCCTCGGCTATGACGAGTACACCTCATAACTCCGCGAATCAGGCTCGCAACCGCAGAATTACTGTCGTCGTCCAGTAGCTGAATTTGTCTGCGCCGCGTTCAGTTTTTCGAGCGCTCGCTTGAGTTCCTCGAGTTTCTGTCCCGCTTCGCCGAGTTTGCCTTCGGCGGTCAGCCGCTGGTAGTCGGCGAGATCTTTCGCGGCTTCTGCAATTTGCGCATTGAAGTTCGGTACCGACTGCGCTGCGACTCCGGTAGGATGCTGCGACTCCGGTGCTGGCACCTCCGTAATCGCGCTCGCCGTTAGCGACGATGTTGCTCCACCAAACAGCGACGCCATCGCCGATTCGAAAGTTGGGCCGTATGCCAACCGGTCCTGCAACGCGAGCACGACCAGTCGCAGCTCCGGCATGGGACTGCGTTCCGCCTGCAAATAAATCGGCTCCGCATACAACAGCGCCTTGCCAATCGGGATGACCAGCAGCGCTCCTCGCCGCACATGCGAGCCTTGCTGATTCCACAAAGTCAGTTGTCCGGAAAGCTGTGCGTTCTGATCGATACGTGCTTCGATTTGCAATGGTCCATCAACCAGCCTTGTCTTCGGGAAATCGTAAACAACCGATGTCCCGTAATGTTCCCCGTCGCTGCGCCCGGCGATCCAACCGATTAAATTGTTGCGGTTGGCCGGGGTAAACGGCAGAATCTCCACGAATTCCTCGCCATCTTCCCCTGGAAGTTTCATTAGCACGAAATTCGGCTGCATCGTCTGCGTGACCTGCTCCCCGGTATCGCTCAACACCACTTCGGAAGCCACCGTCCAAAGATCCTCACGGTTATAGAATGCCTCCGCATCCGTCATGTGATAAAGCCCGTAAACATTCGCCTGCAGCTTGAGCATCATCTCCGGATAGCGCACGTGTTTTCGCAATCCCGAAGGCATGGCGAACGCGTCTTTGAACAAATCGGGAAATATCCGCCGGTACACCGCAATGATCGGATCTTCCTGATCGAATACATAAAACGTAGTCGTGCCATCGTAGGCATCAATCACCACCTTCACGCTGTTGCGCATGTAATTCACAACCCCATCGCCCAGAGGGTAGTGGGTGGAATACGGATAGTTGTCAGAGATGGTGAAGGCATCCATGATCCACGAAAGCCGTCCATCGTCGCCGAGCACGATATATGGATCCGGATCGTAGGTCAGAAAAGGCGCTAACGTCGATACGCGGACGCGCAGGTTCCGCCGCATCAGCAATCGGCTATTCTGGTTCACATCATCGCTGAACGGAAGTTTGCCCAGGTCATCGCGATCGAACGCAATAATGGCGCGGCGCAGAAAACCGCCAATCACGATCCCACCCTCGCCTTCGTAGGAGTTCAGGTTGTTTGTCTGCCCTTGCGGGTAGTTAAATTCCTGCTGCCGGGTCTTTACGTAAACATCCGTATTCGTCAACTCACCGAAATAGATCTCGGGACGCGTGACCTTCAGGCTCGGAACCGTGGTCTGCACTGGCATGTTGCTCAAAAACAGAGTGGGTAGCCCTTCCGTCGTGAATCCATTCACTGGATTCATGGTCAGCCCGTATCCGTGCGTGTAAATAAGTTTCTCGTTGATCCAGTTGCGGCTGCTCTCGGGAAGTTTATCGACATTCATCTCACGCGCCGCCAGCATGACTTCACGAGTTGTCCCGTTGATGTTGTAGCGATCGATATCAATGTCGGGAAAGTCGTAATAGGTCCGAATCTCTTGAATCTGCCGCAGGGTATCTTGCAGCGCTCGCCAGTCCCACAAGCGAACATTCTGCAGAGTCGGCTGATTATTCCCTGCATCCGCTGCTGCCACCGTAGTCTCTGCGGGAAACTCACGCTGCGTAACGCGGCTCAGTCCGTATGCCTCTCGCGTGAACTCTGTGTTGTAGGCAATGTAGGGTTTCTCACGAACCAGTTCGTTGGGCTTCACGATAAAGCTGCCCACATACCACGCGATTACCTGGAAACCCAGGTAACAGACAATCGCTGGAACCACCGACCCAATCAACCATGATCCTCGAGGCACACGAACGGCATTGACGAAGGCCATCAAAGCGCCCGCAACGAGCGCGACGCAGACCACCAGCAACCCCATCAGCGACACGTGAGCGTCTGTGTAGGTCACTCCGCCAAAGATGGTGTGATCACTCAGCAGTCGATCAAATCGGCTGAGATACGTATTCGCGGCCAGGACCAGTAACAAACATCCAAATGCAATGGAAAATCCTCGCCATGGCAAGATCACTTGACGGCTGAGGCGGCCAGCCAGCATACGTACCCCGCCGCTGGCAAAAACAAAGAAAATTGCGACCACACACAAAATGATCGCCAAAATGAGTAGCCAGCCAACGATGATCTGCCAGGCAGGTAGCGCAAACAAATAGAAGGTCAGCGGTTTACCAAAGATCGGATCTACTACCCCTGAAGTACGAGGGGCGTACCAGAAGAGCGCCAAAGTTTGCCATTCGGAAGTGAGCGTGGCCGCGCTGAGCAGGGCAATCGCCAGCGAAGCGACCAATGCGATGAACTTCAATACCGGTTCCACTGGTAGTTTCACCGGCTGTGAGCCAATAAAAATAGTATGGCCGTCCGGCAGATCGTCAAGATGCGCCCGCTTCAACGCCAGGAAAGATCCGTAGAAAATAACGAACGTCGCCGTTAGCACTGCAGCGAACACACCCCACTGAACGCTTAGCGTCTTCCAGAAGACGCTCTCGTAGCCGAGGGACTTGAACCACAGCACATCGACGTAGTACGACAACGCTGTGCGGGTCCCGAAGAAGAGAATGGCCAACGCAAAAAAAACCAGGAAAACTCGGCGACGGCGGCCAGGACGCGACTGACGCGCGGGTGGCCACTCAATCGACTGGGGCATTGCACACTCCGTTTCTACGTCTTTGAGGTCTACTGGAATACTACTCTAGGATGGTCCTCCGAACTGCCTGCCCTGCAAGAGTTTGCCCCGTGTGGGGAGCACAACAGCGTTTCGCGAAGCAGTTCTGTCGCCCACATGCCGGAGAGGGCGGTGTCTCAAGGTCACACCAAAGTCACGCAGCCGGGTGCCGCTCCATTTGACGGCTTCCACGGTTATGCGGGATAGTGAAACGGAATGGACGTTGAACGCATCATCGACGAGATTGAGCAGCTGCAGGAAATGTTCGAAGCGCCGGACATCAGGCCGCTCAACGCCAGCGATATTGCCGCTGCCAATCGAAGGCACGACGAAATGCTCGCGCAGAGCCCGTGGTTTAAGCTTTGGCAGCAGTTCGGCGTTTGCTGCCGTGGCGAAGCCGAAGGCGGCCCTCGCATCCAAAGCTAGGCCCGCGCCCTCCAGTCCCACATCCCCTAGGATTCGTTTCCCAATCAATGCAACGTTTCGGATCAGGGGAAGGTCCGCCAGTTTCCTTTGTGGGCGCCTGCGCTGCTAGGCGGATAGCGTAACCATAATAGGAGTGTGGTCTGAGGGCTTTTCCTGCCCGCGAGGTCCCTTGTCGATCTCGCAGCTTTCCAGTCGATTTGCCAGCGCCGGAGATAACAGGAAGTGGTCGATTCGTATACCGCGATTGTTTTGGAACGCCTGCCGAAAGTAGTCCCAAAATGTGAAGTGTCCCACTTCGCCCGCGTGCAACGACCGGAACGCATCCGTATAGCCAATTCCCAACATCGCCCGATAGCGTTCTCGCGGCTCCGGCTGAAACAGAGCATCGTGCTGCCATGAAGACGGCTTGTGGCAGTCGATGTCCTCTGGAATCACATTGAAATCGCCGCCGATCAGCGTCGGCATGCCGTCCTGCTTCCATCGAATCATTTGCTGGGTCAACCGATCCATCCACGCCAGCTTATACGCAAACTTCTCGCTTCCGATCGGATTGCCATTGGGGGCATAGATATTGACGATGCGAATTCCGTGAATAACCGTCTCCAGGAATCGTGCATGGCTATCGGAATCATCGCCGACCAGGGCCCTTGCAATCGTTTCCATCGAATGTCGCGACAGAATCGCAACCCCGTTAAAGGCCTTCTGCGTGACCGCCACACTCTCATAGCCGAGAGACTTGAAGGCTTCGGTTGGAAACTCCGTCCCCTTTAATTCTTGCAGTAGCAGCACATCCGGTTCACGAACCTTCAGCCACTCCGTGACATGGGTCAAACGGGACCGAACAGAATTCAGATTCCAGCTAGCAACTTTGAACATCAATCCACATTTTAGCGTTGAATCTGGGGACGGTCACGGCGAGACAACGAGAATTTCATGCGGGTTGCCGCTTCAGGTTGACCCCTCCGCGCCTTCTCTTAGATCATTGTGCCGCAGGAACCCTGAACGAATCAGTGGAATAGGTGCGAAGCATCGGACATCTAAGAATGGCGAAGAAGAAGGCTGCTGACATCCCGCCGAAACTCACTGAAGTCGAGCAAGACCTCTTGTCGCACATCCAAAACGGATACCAGCTTGAAACAGATTTGCTCGGCAGCAACCCAGTCCTGCGGCGGGCAAAAAACAAAAATAACGAAGAAATTCGGCCGCTGTCTGCCAATCGCAACACGATCAAAGCTCTGGAACAGAGCGGGCTTATCAGCCCAGTCAAAGGTCAAGATCCGCTCACCACCGTGTGGCATCTGAAGAAGAAGAAACGCACCTAAAGCTCGCCCCACTCCTGCCTTACAATCGGCAACAATGCCAAAGCGCGACGTTCATCTCCTCCCCATGCTCGCCCTCGGAACGGCTGGATGCCTCTGGGGCACCGGATTTTACTTCGGCAAGATCTCGCTGAACGAGATGCCCGTCCCCACGATGGTGCTGTTCCGTTTCATCTTCGCGTGCGCCGGATTGCTCCCGGTCATCTTCTTTGATCGTCCTCGCTTCGCGCGGGGGGAATGGGGCTGGGTCCTTGCGGCCTCTTTGCTTGGAGTCCCTGTGCAATATCTCGTTTAATTCAAGGGGCTCTCCCTGACCACGGTTTCACATGCCTCGCTGATGGTCGCCACACTCCCCATGCTCCTCGCCATAGCAGCCGTGATCTTTTCAGGCGAGCGGTTGCACGTCGGGGGATGGGTGGCTCTTGTTGCCTCGACTGCTGGCGCGGCCCTGATTGCATTGTCCAGCAGCGCTGCTTCCGGCGTCGCTCGCCCCAGCATCCGGGGAGACATGCTCGTGGTGTTTTCAATGTTCGCAGCCATCGCGTGGATCCTTATTTCCAAGCGCCTGATGCAACGCCACTCGGCAATGATGGTCACAGCCTGCGTCTATTGGATCGGCATGCTCCTGCTGGCGGCGGTAGTCCTATTCACGTTTGGAACTCCTTCCGTGCATTACTCTACGCGCGCATGGATCGCGGTTGCGGAGCAGGGACTGTTAGCGACCGCGAGCACAACGTTATTGTGGAACTGGGGACTGAAGCGCGTTCCAGCATCTCGGGCAGGAATTTTCGTGAACTTGGAGCCGCTCGTCGGCGCAATTCTCGGTGTCTCGTTGCTGCATGAGGTCTTGGGAATTCCCGCTTTGGCCGGCGGCGCCCTGATCGTCGGAGCAGCCGTCTACTTCAGCTACAAGCCCGAAAACAGCATCGAATAAAAGAAGACAGCTGGATAGCATCAACGCTACACAGATGTTATGCGGGCAAAAAGAATGGCTCCTCAGGTAGGATTCGAACCTACAACCCTCCGGTTAACAGCCGGATGCTCTGCCATTGAGCTACTGAGGAGTGTTTTCGCGGCGTGACCGCCGCGTTCTCTAGCATCATAGCATTTCAAGACCGTTCTGAAAAACCTTCTGAGCCCTTTCCCTTCTGAAATCTCCGGCGCGCTTTGATACGCTAGCGTTTCAGTTTCCGAGGTGTCTATGCGTGGAGGGCGGTTCTTGCTTCTCTTCTCTTTTGTGATCCTATCTTCTTCTATAGTGCTCGTCGCGGCGATTGGTGCCGACTCCTCTTCTCAAGACGCCACTGCGAGCACCAAGGCTTCGGCCCCTTCAATGGCCAAGCCCCCTGACGCTCCTCCTGTCGCCGAACCCCGTCCCGCCGTCGACATCTACCACGGCACCAAAGTCGTCGATAACTACCGCTGGCTCGAGAACGGCAACTCTCCAGAAACCCAAAAATGGGTTGCCGAGGAGATGTCGTACACGCGCTCCATTCTCGATCCTCTCCCCGGACGCGACGCCATCCACAAGCGCCTCACCGATTTGCTCTCCATCGGTAGCATCAGTGCTCCCGTTATTGCCGGGAAACATTATTTCTACACCAGGCGCGAGGGCATGCAGAACCAGCCCGTACTCTACGTTCGCGATGACCTCAACGGCCCCGACCGCGTTCTCGTCGACGCCAATCAACTCGCCGCCGACGGCACCATCGCGCTGGACTGGTTCGAACCATCGGACAACGGAAGGTATGTCGCCTACGGTACCTCTCCCAGCGGCTCCGAAATGTCCACTCTCCACGTCATCGAAACAAAAACCGGCACGATTCTTCCCGACACCATCGAGCGCACCCGCGCCGCGTCGATCGCATGGCTGCACGACAACTCCGGCTTCTATTACACGCGCTATCCGAAAAAGGGCGACGTTCCCGCGGGACAGGAAATGTACAACCGCCACGTCTTTTACCATCTGCTCGGCAGCCCGGTCGAGTCCGACGACCCCATCTTCGGCGAAGGACGCGATCCCGAAGACTGGCCCAGCGTCTCCCTCTCCAACGACGGCCGCTGGCTCCTTATTAATGTCTCGCAAGGATGGACCAAGTCCGAACTTTTCCTCAAAGACCTGAAATCTGATAAGGCTCCCATCCGTCTGACCACGGGCAAGAATTTTCTCTATGGTGCCGACGTTTACGACGGCAAGGTGTACATCACTACAAATGAAGACGCGCCGCGCTATCGCGTCTTCGTGACCGACGCCGGAAATTTCGAACGCGATGCCTGGAAAGAAATCATCCCGCAGACAGACGCCGTACTGCAGGGCGTAGCGGTCTACGGAGGCAAGCTCTTCGCGCAGTACGAACAAAATGCAACCTCGCAGCTGAAACTCTTTGATCTCGGTGGCAAGAAGCTTTCAGATATTTCCCTGCCCGCAATCGGGACAGTCTTTGGCACGGGGGGAAAATGGAATCGCGATGAGATGTTCTATGGATTTCAGTCCTTCACGTTGCCGCCAAGTATCTACCGCGTCGATCTCAATGACTTAAAAGAGAGTCGCACTACTCTCTGGAACAAGGTCGACGCCCCCTCGATCGATCCCTCCGCCTACGAGGTCGCGCAGGAGTGGTACCACTCCAAAGACGGTACGCGTGTCCCCATGTTTGTTGTCCACAAAAAAGGCATTCAGAAGAACGGCAAGAATCCCACGCTGCTCACCGCTTATGGCGGATTCAACGTCAGCCTCACGCCTACCTTCAGCCGCACTGCTTACCTCTGGATGGAACACGGCGGTGTCTACGCCGTAGCCAACCTTCGAGGCGGCGCCGAGTTCGGAGAAGACTGGCACCGCGCCGGCATGCTCGACAAAAAGCAGAATGTCTTCGACGACATGATCGCCGCGGCCGAACACCTCATCTCCGACAAATATACCGACAAAAATCATCTCGCGATCCAGGGCGGATCGAACGGCGGCCTGCTCATGGGCGCCATGATCACGCAGCGTCCCGACCTGTTCCGCGCCGTCGTCTGCCAGGTGCCGCTGCTCGACATGCTGCGCTATCAGAATTTCCAGATCGCCAAGCTCTGGATCCCGGAATACGGCAACTCCGAAGATCCGGCACAGTTCAAGTGGCTCTACGCCTACAGCCCGTATCAGCACGTCAAATCAGGCACAGAGTATCCCGCAATTTTGTTTATGACCGCCGACACAGACACGCGCGTGGATCCCATGCATGCGAAAAAGATGGCGGCCGAGATGCAGGCGGAAGCGAAGAACGGCCAAAGCAAAACACGCCCGATCCTGCTCCGCATCGAGCAGAAAGCCGGCCACGGCGCAGGCAAGCCGGTGGCAAAGCAGATCGAGGAGTACACGGATGTGTATTCATTCCTGTTCTGGCAGTTGGGAGTCCGAGAATAGTACTCGGTACTCAGTACCCAGTTAGAGTTGAACTGCTTGCGGCAAGTTTTCTCGAACCAGGGTTCGCTTTCCAAGAGCAATTTGTGGACCTCTTCTCTTCACAAACTGAGTACTGGGTACTGCGTACTGACTACTTCTTTATGCTGTTTTCGTCGATGCGATCAATCCGTTCAAAATGCGGCCCAACTCGGCGGCTCTCGCAAGGAGCACTTCCGTCTCTTGCGAAGATAAGTAGTTCAAATTGCACGCAAGCATGACCTGCGTTTCAACTTCAGCCAAGGATCCACGTGCATTATTCAGGAAATGGTGAAATTCACGCTTGGAGTATCGCGCCTGGCCTTCTGCAATATTGCTTGGAACTGAAACAGCAGCTCTTCGAAGTTGGCTGGTAAGTCCATAGAGTTCGTTCTTGGGAAATACTTGGGTCGCGCGATAGGTTTCACAGACCAGTACCATACTTTTCTTCCACGCCACCAGGTCTCGATAGCTTCCGCTCATGTTGCACCTCATTGCGATCATCCCATTGTCTTCGGCTTTTGCACTGGATGGGCCTCGAATAAAATGCTCGGCAGTTCCAAAATAGAACTCAGTACCCAGTACCCAGTACTCAGTGAGAGCATATTTTGTCGTTGAGCGGGTGCTGAACTCAAGGCAGATCCACTGCGCAAACTGGGTACTGAGT
>JASLEQ010000075.1 GCA_030151135.1 Candidatus Sulfotelmatobacter sp.
TTTTCGAGCGCTTCAGTCCCGGCAGATCACTCCGGCGCAGGCAGCGGTTTCAAAGCCATTGCCGGCCGCAAATGCCGTATCAAAAGCAGAGAGCCCCGAGGAGTCCGGAGTAGCTTCGACAGTCTCGGGCGGGGAACGCTTTGCAGTGAAAGTTGCCCGTCACGAAACTCTGCGTGACATTGCTTTGAAGTACCTTGGCGAGTTTGACGGTAAGCGGCTTCGGCAGATTCGAGCGCTGAATCCAAACCTGAATAATCCTAATCACATCGTTCCCGGACAAACCATTTGGCTGCCCGGGCAGCCCAGCCGCCCGTCTGGCTCAATCTGACGTGACTTCAACTGACGCGAGGAAGGATTCATGAGTCGTAACTTTGATTTGTTGGCAGAGCTGGAGCGCGAGCGTGATTTCCGGTCGGGGAGTGGACCTGCGCGGGCAGCATCAGACACTTCCGCAACCCCGATTGCAGCTTCTCAGGAAAAGATTGCAGAGAGGCCGGAAATCCTGCATCTGGTTCGCAATATCTATCTGCTGAACAAGGAGGCTGCTCCGCGGCAGCTGGTTTTTGTGGGGGTGGACGGGGAAGGCGCGAGCAGTTCGATTTGCGCCGAAGCCGGCCGCACGCTGGCGGCCGTAACGGGCAAGCCGGTCTGCCTGATCGACGGGGATGTGCGCGCCGGGAGGCTTTCCCATCTTGTAGGCGCGAAGAAAGCCGTGCCGATTTCGGCCAAATTCTCTGCGGTGAAGGATCAGTGCGCGCAGATCGGCGCGAACCTGTGGGTGGCAGCAGCCGATTCCCTGAAGGATTCCCACGGATTGTTGCTGCCGGTGGATGAGCTCAAGAGCTTCATGGCTCAGTTGGAGGGCTCGTTCGAATACCTGTTGATTGATGCGCCCGGGGCGACGCTTTCCGATGATGCGCAAGCGCTTGGACAGGCGGCCGAAGCTGCGGTTCTGGTGATCGAGGCGAACAAGACCCGTCGAACCACGGCGGCCAAGGCAAAAGATCAACTCGAGGAAGCGGGTGTAAGGCTGTTGGGCACTGTTCTGAATGATCGTTCCTTTCCAATACCCGAGAGGCTTTACAAGTGGCTTTAATCCGCGCGAGCCGCCTTGCGGGCTCGAATTGACACGAAAAATTCATCCAACAGATGAGCAGCGGTTTCGATCTAAGTTGGAATAACGGTCACGGCGAAAATCGCTACCTCAATCAAACTCAATCATGGGCATAGAAAATACAGATAGGGATCAGAACCTCAACGTATCACCAGACGCGTCGAGCCCTGCAGGCTCGGAAGGCATGCGGCGTTTCCGTGTGCTGTTGGGGCGGTCGGCAAGCGCCGTCAGCGACCAGGGGCTTTTCGCGCTCGGCAATTTCGCAATCAGCATGATTCTGGCGCGACAGATGTCGCAGTCGGCCTTTGGCCAGTTCAGTGCAGCGTTCGCAGCATTCATTCTTTTGTCCACGGTATATTGCGCCTTCGTGGTCGATCCGATGCTGGTATATGGCGGGTCTACATCGCAACGGACGCAACGTTCCTACGTTCGCCAGGTGATCTCTCTGCACTGGCGCATCGCGTTGGTATTATCCGCTGTCCTGATCGCGGTGGGAGTGGTCCGCTGGCAGACAGGAGCGGGCCAGGGAGCGATTCTGGCTTATGTTGGCTGGGCCTTGGCGGCGCCCGCGGTTTTGCGATTGTGGTTCGCGCGCCGCACCGCCTACCTGGTGATGAAGCCGCACTATGCGGCATTTGCGGGAGGCCTGTACCTGCTCATCATCGCGGGGCTGCTATTCGGCTTCGGGAAGTACGTCTCAGCCAGCGTGGTCACCACGTGCGCAATCATCGGGGCAACGTCGTTGAGCATTGCCTTGATTCTGCATCGCAGTTTCCGGCTCGCCGACCAGGATCCCGCAGCGGGACCCCCCACCGAAACCGCCGGCGCACATTGGCGATTTGGGAAATGGGCGAGCATCGCCGGCCTGCTCGGGTTGCTGCCTGACTACATCTATTTCTTTGTTCTCTCACCGGAGCAATGCGGCCATTACAGGGCGCTTCTCAATGTCGTTCTTCCGCTGATCCAGGTTTATAACGCGTTGGGAGTTCTGATGATGTCGTACTTCGCGCGGCAACGGGAGCGCGCGGACTTCACCCGGATTGTGCTGCGTACGGCGGCAGCCTATTGCGGAGCCGCGGTGCTGATGGCAGCGGCCGCGGTAAGCATAGGTGGACCGCTCTTTTATCGCCTTTACGGCGGCAAATATGAACTGCCCTGGAAGCTTTTATTGCCGCTCGGTGTTGTAAGTATCCTGTTTGCGCTCAAGTCGGTTTCCGACGCGGTGCTTCGTTCTCTTGAGAATGTAAGTTCCATGGCGGGAATCGCCGTTGTCGGAGCCGTTGCGGCCGTGGTGGTCGGTGTTCCGGCAGCTCTTCGCTTCGGGATTGCGGGCGCTGTTTATGGAGATCTGGTGGTGTATTGCATTGCCACCGTTGCGGTTGCCGCGGTTTGGGCTCAGCGCTGGCGAAAGAGTCGCGCTCGCCGCGATTCACTTGCTGAAACGCGCGGGGTGCAGTGCGCTCCGCTTGCAGTTGCTGAACCCTCGCTCGAATCTTGACCGAGTCCCGCTGGTGAGGTGATGGATGAAACCGGTGATGATCATGGCGATGCGGGCGTCGTTCAACCGGAGTTCTCATGCTCGATCGGAACGGGACGGACACTTATGAGACAACACGCCAACCTTCGATCCCCAGAGACGGCGATTGCGAACTTCGCCGGGTTTGATTGTCATGCAGGAATTGACGTGACAGTCGAACATGTGCAGCCAAAGCAGGACAGAATTGAGTGTGCGGCATGGCAAAACTGACCATCACGCTTCCGGTTTACAACGGCATGCCATATTTGCGGCAGGCGGTTGAAAGTATTCTTTCTCAGACGTACGAAGATTTTCGCTTCCTAATCATCGACGACGGCTCACGGGATGGTTCGACGGAGTATCTCCAGTCGTTGAAGGATTCTCGCATTCGGTTGATCACCCGCGAAAACCGCGGTTTGGGATATACGCTGAATCAACTGTTTGCCGAATCCGAAACTGAGTACGTGGCCCGCATGGATTCCGATGATGTGTGCGCCCCCCATCGCCTGCAGGCGTTCATGGACTTTCTGGCGTGGAACGATGACTGCTTGATGGTGGGAACCGACCAGGCCTTTCTGGTGGGCACCAGAATGATGAAGGCAGCGCCGAGGCCGACGGATCAGGAATCGATCAGAAAGATGCTTCTCAACAAGCGCCCCGGAGTTCTCCACCCGACGATTGTGGTGCGCAAGGAAGCCTGGGCGCGTGTTGGTGGTTATCGCATTTCCGGCGCCGGCGAGGATCTGGACTTTTGCCTGCGCATGTGCGATGCGGGCCGGGTTACAAACATTCCGGAGGTGTTGTACTACTACCGGTTGCACGCGACCTCATTGAGCATCAGTAAGCGTGAGGAGATCAATTACGGCTACGATTACGGTGTTGCGTGCGCCTTAGCCCGTGAGCGAGGCGAGAGCGAGCCCGAGCCGGAGGCGTTCCGGCAGCTCTGGAATGCGCGTTCAATTTCGTCCAGGATGGCTGAATCGATCGGGAACGTCGGCCAGCATTTCTATCGTTTGTCGCTCGTGCATCGCCTGGAAGGGAAGCGTTTGTCCGCCGCAGCATGCATGGCGATTGCTGCCGGCGTCCAGCCGCGCACGGCCGCGGACCATCTTCTGAACATTGCATCCCGGCTTGTCCATAGACGGCAACCGGACATTCTTAGGGGAGCGCCTGGAGTGATCCGGAGCGCGAAGTTCGACTAGCTGACCACAGATAGGACAGCGGCGACATTGGGTACCGGCAGTGTGCTGAGACCGTTGGACCATGAACAATTCAAGTTGCCTGGAAGAGGATGAGACAGGAAGGGGGTCGTTATTGCAACGGCTTCTGCTTCTTGTCCGGCGGCAGGAGAACTGGTCTCCACGCCTTGTGGGTTGCATGCTGTGGCGGGTTTTAACAAATCTAAGAACGCAGAGTAAAATCGTTCGTCTGCTCAGCCATCCGGTATTCCTTGAAGCGGCCCGCGCAAATCCCAGACTGGCGTTCAAGCACCTGGCTCCTCATTACCTGGTGCGCAACTTCACCTTGCGACAACGGTCGGCCTGCTTTCTCCACCACTATGGATACCTTCGCAGCGTGCTGCCTGAATCGTTAGTTTCGGCAATCCTGAACAGTGAAGTGACAGTAGATACTTTGATCACGAGTCCTCATTGCATCGAGTTGAAGCTAGGTTTGTCACGGGAATGCGACAAGGAAGGCGAGTTATCGTTGAGTTTCTGCCTGGATAACGGCGTAATTTACGTGCTTGCCTTTACGATCATTCCTGGTTGGGTGGTGGAATCGCGAACGGCTCGGGTTGCGCTCATTACGCGTTTGCAAGGCACACCGCAGTGCCATGCGCAAATCAAGCTGGCGGCAAAGTCTTTGCATGAAACGGGAGTGAATGCGGTTCTGTTCAGCGCGCTGGCAGGGATTCTGCAGGCGCTCAACATCCATAAGGTGGCGGCCGTGGCGGGCATCCATCAAAGTTCATACAGCGCGGCGTGGGCCCATCAGTTCAAGCGAGCTTACGATGACTTCTATACGGAACTTGGCATGACGGAAGGAAGCAGCGGATTGTTCTTCGCCCGTTTGCCGATTGAAAACAAGCCGCTCGAAGGAGTTCGGCACCGCCATCGGCAGAGGAACAAGATCCAGCAAGAGTTCAAGATGCAGGTTCGGCTCGAGTGTGCCCAATTTTTCGGAGAGATGCTTCAGAAAGATCAGCCCGTGCCTGAGTTCGTTGGCCGCACCATGAGATCGAGGGATGCCTTCGCACAATGAATCAAGCGTCAATTGGGCGAAGCCGCTCGTATACTGAAAGCCGGCGCGCTGAAGGCGACCCGGGCATTTTTCTCAAATAAACAAAGGATATTCAAGGATGGATGAGCCTCAAATCTATGCTCAATTGACGACAGTCTTTCAGGATGTTTTCGATGATGACTCTCTGGAAGTGACTCCTAATCTTTCGGCCAAAGATGTGGATGGCTGGGACAGCCTCACTCACATTCGGCTGCTTCTGTCGGTGGAGAAGAAATTCAATGTCAAGTTCACGACCTCAGAGATCGGGCGGCTTGAGAGTGTCGGCGACCTGGTCACGCTCATCGAAGCAAAGAAATTGCACGGGAATCTCTAAATGAATCTGTACACCGAATTGCAGTGGCTTCCTCGAACTCCAGCGTCGTTTTCTGAAGGGGTGCGGAATCTGGCGAATCGTGAAGGATCGATTGGGCTGGAATTGCAGTCATTGGCTTCCTACGCCCTGGACGTCAATCAACTGATCAAAGTTGCGAAGGCGATCGAGAAAGTTCGACGCCAGACAGATTCGGCGGAATCGAGGCTTCATCCGCTGGTTCCTTTCCGGCTTGCGGTGCTGAGCAATTCGACGATTGATCATATTGTGCCCGCACTGGTGGCCAGCGGCGCGCGCTACGGCATCGCGCTGGAGATCGTTCAGCCATCGTATGACCAAGTGGCGCAGGAAGCGATGACTCCTGACTCCAAGGTGAACAGCTCCAGGCCCGACGCCGTGCTCTTCGCAATTGATTTTCGCGCGTTGCCGTTTAAGCTTTCGCTGGGCGATGCAGAGCGGTCATCAGCGGCCGTGGAGGGCGCAGTCGGCTATCTGCAAGCTTTACGGAGCGGGATCAAGGCGCACTCGAATGCGGTGTGTATCTTCCAGAGTTTTGCACCGCCTCCGGAGAGCCTCTTCGGAAGCCTCGACCGGGCACTGCCGGGATCGCGGCGAAGCTTTCTGGATGGCGTCAACCGCAGACTGGCAGAACTGGTTCTCGATTCCGGAGACGTTCTGCTGGATGTAGCGGCACTGGCGGAGACCGTGGGTCTCGCCAACTGGCATGATCCACAGCTTTGGAACATGGCGAAGTTTTCTTTCTCTGACCAACTGATTCCGCTGTATGCGGATCACGTGGCGCGGACGGTTGCGGCCATTCGCGGCAAGAGCAAGAAGGTCCTGGTGCTCGACCTCGACAATACGGTGTGGGGCGGTGTGATCGGGGATGACGGAATGGACGGGATCAAGGTGGCACAGGGCGACGCCAGGGGCGAAGCGCATCTCGCGGTGCAACGCCTCGCTCTTGACCTGCGGCAACGCGGGATTGTGCTGGCTGTCTCCTCAAAGAATACCGACAGTGTGGCGCGTGAGCCGTTTGAGAAGCATCCCGAGATGCTGTTGAAGCTGGAGCATATTTCGGTGTTCCAAGCGAATTGGGAAGATAAGGCCACGAACATCAAGGCCATCGCCGACGAATTGTCGCTGGGCCTCGATTCGCTGGTATTCCTCGACGATAACCCCGTGGAGCGCGGACTTATACGGCAATTGTTGCCGCAGGTAGCGGTGCCTGAACTTCCGGAAGACCCGGCTTACTACGCCAGGACACTGGCGGCAGCGGGGTATTTTGAAGCGATTGCCTTTGCGGCAGAGGACCTGAAGCGGGCGGACTTCTACCAGGACAATGCGAAACGGGTGAAGCTGCAGCAGCAGGTCGGCGGAGTGGATGCCTACCTGGCTTCGCTGGATATGACGATTACGTTTCAGCCATTCGACGCGACGGGACGAGCGCGCATTGTTCAGCTGATCAACAAGTCCAACCAATACAATCTGACCACGCGCCGGTACACGGATCCTGAAGTGCTGGCAGCGGAAAATGATCCTGAAGTTTTCACGCTGCAGGTCAGGCTCGCGGATACATTTGGCGACAACGGCATGATCAGCGTGGTGATCTGCCGGCCGGGCGAGCCGGGAGTTTGGGAGATTGACACGTGGCTGATGAGCTGCCGCGTGCTGGGGCGCAAGGTGGAGCACATGGTCCTGCGCGAGATTCTGGAGCATGCGCGGGCAGCGGGGATTGACACCCTGCTGGGCACCTACCGGCCCACCGACCGCAACAAACTGGTGATCGATCATTACGCCAAGTTGGGGTTCAGCAAGGTATCAGAAGACGCGACCGGGGTCACGATCTGGGAACTTCCTGTCAATCTCGCCCAACCTGAGAGCGCGCCGATGCGAGTGATCTCGCAGGGCTTTGCAACTATCAACGACGGATTAACTGTGTGACCCAGTCCATCCAAAGTGAAGCTCCGGTGCAAGCCGAGGCGCGGCTCCCGCGACGCGACTTTTTCCTGCTCCCGGCCATTAGCCTGCTCACCATTGTGTTCATGCTGGCTTCGGCGGAGATCCTGGCCCGCGTCGCGTGGCCAGAACAGGAGAATGACCCATGCGCCATTGCGGATGCGTCGGGGCATTCGCGCTTCCGCCCCAACTGCAAGTCGCGCATCAAGTCGGCGGAAGGTCCCTGGGTCGACAATTCCTATAACGAATGCGGCTATCACACCTTGGAATCGTGCGGCCCCAAGCGGGCCGGGACAGTTCGCGTCGCAGTACTGGGTTCCTCGTTCAGCTTCGGCTACCTGACCCCTTACGACCAAACCTTCACCACTCTGTCGGGCCGCGATTTGACGAAGCAATGCAAGCGAAACATCGAATTCCAAAATCTCGGTGTTCTCGGCGTTTCGTTGAACCTCGTCGACACCTACCGGCGCACCGACGAGGCGCTGGCGCTCAAACCGGATGTTCTTCTTTTTGCGATCACGCCGTTCGACGTGACCAAGGAAATCAGTGCCGAAGAAGTATCGGCCCGCAACCAACCGCCCGTGCTGAAGCAAGAAGCAAAGCCGGCTGAAGTGGGCAACTGGCTGAGGAACCGGGTGATGGCGCCGATCAAGCAGAGCCGCGCGGTTCTCATGCTGCAACACTACATGTTTGAATCGCCGCTTACGTTTGCCAATCTGTACATGTTCTACGGGGACAATGCGGACTATCTCCGCCGGCCGGTCTCGCCACGTTGGCAGCAACGATTTGCGAACCTGGACACGATTCTGGGCGATATGAGCCGCAAGGCGAAGGCCGCGTCGGTGCCTTTGGTGGTCTTTATCGGCCCTTCGACCGCCCAGGCCGCTTTGCTGAATAGTCACTCCCGTCCCGGGGTTGATCCGGCGGAATTCGATACGGAGGTCGCGGAAATAGGGGCGAAATACGGCATTCTGGTTGTCGATCCCCTGCCTCACCTGGAGAATCGGGCGGACGTGATGTCGCTCTATTACCCGGTGGATGGCCACTTTAATGCCGAAGGGCAACGGGTGCTCGCTGACGTGCTGGAGCAGAAGCTGCTGGCCAGCGGCTATCCCGCCTTTGCCGCATGCAGTTTGTCGAAATAGTCGAGTTCGCCAGCCGCCGCGCGAGGAACATAATGGATACCGCCTCACTGCAATTTGTCGCCTTCGGCCTGATCGTCGCCGTTATTTCCAATTTCAGCCGTTCGGCCTGGTGGCGTTCGATGGTCCTGATGGCTGCGAGCATCGTGTTCCTGGGCCTTGCTGCGCATTCTCCCCTGCTCTTGCTGCCGCTGGCGGGCTTTCTCCTGCTGGGATATGGGGCACTCGTGCTGTTGCAACGCGGCTCTTCGAGAGCTCTTGCGTGGACCGTCATCACGGTCATCTTTACCTATATCTGGTTGAAGAAATACACGTTTCTGCCTCACGGGATGTTTCTGCGCTCGCCGTATTCGACCCTGGGGCTCTCGTATATTTTCTTTCGAGTGCTGCACCTGCTCATTGAGACGGGAGATCGTGCAGAGAGGCGGAGGGTCACACTTTACGACTATCTTCTCTACACGCTGAATTTCACGACGCTCGTGTCGGGGCCGATCCAGCGCTACGATGAATTCGCTGCTGACCAATTTGCCCGGGAGCCGATTCCGCTGGGGATCCGCACGGTTGGGATGCAATTGGAGCGCATCGTGCGGGGGTTCTTCAAGGTAAACGTCCTTGCGGCGCTCTTCTATGCTCTACAGCAGAACGCCCTGGCACAGGTCACGCAGACGCAACCAACGCAAACTCGGATGTTGGCCGCAGGGGAATTGGCGATTCTTTATCCGCTCTTTTTGTACGCGAATTTCTCGGGTTACATCGATATCGTCATTGCGTTGGCACGATTCATGCGGTTGCGCCTGCCGGAGAACTTCGATCGGCCGTTTTCTGCTCCTTCATTCATAGACTTCTGGAACCGCTGGCACATCACGCTTTCCACGTGGCTGAAGACCTATGTCTACAATCCTCTGCTGCTGGCGCTTATGAGGCGTGTCTCGTCGCTTACGATTCAGCCCTACCTGGGAGTTTTGTGTTTCTTTGTCACCTTCTTCCTGGTGGGCATATGGCATGGGCGAACGTCGGAGTTTGTGATGTTCGGGCTGCTGCAGGGTGGGGGAGTGGCGGCGAACAAGCTGTGGCAGATTATGCTCACCCGATGGCTGGGACGGAAGGGCTACAAGTCGCTGGCTGCAAACGGTCCATATATCGCGTTCAG
>JASLEQ010000089.1 GCA_030151135.1 Candidatus Sulfotelmatobacter sp.
GTAGAAACATCCCCGACCACAGACTCAAAACAATCCCAAGAGCAGAGTTGACGCGCAACCAGTCTCAACGCAGAGCAGGTCTTTCTTTGAACCGAATTCGATTTAATGTATGCAAACTATTGCATACACAGACGTTCTGTCACTCCGCCAAAACGAATTCTTCCGGTGATACTCGTTGGAATCTGGTAACGTAATCAGACCACTTTAGAAGTGGTCGTTCAACGAAGTCCCCCCTGCGAATCGAACACCATCCATGGTAACGGCGGAAAAATATGCGTAGCGTCCAGTTCCTCCCATGTTTCGTTGCGACAACGCTCTTATGCTGTTTTGTAGCCGGAAGTCCTCTTGTCGCTCAGACGCGGTATGTGGTGACGAACGACGACACGGGCTTTCCACTGCCCAACGGCGTGTCATTTTTCTCTGAAGGGTCGAATGGTGCGCTTACGCTGCAGGGTCAGGTCAATACTCACAATTGGGGCATAGGCGGCGGCTACTTTGGCGCGAACCGCGTCGTGGCTGCGAATGATGGACAGGAACCTTGCGTTTTCATTTCACAGGCGGTAAGCGGAAACATAGCGGGGGTACTCGTCAATAGTCTGTCGTTAGGGGGCGTTGTCTCGGGATCGACGAATGATACCGGGACCTCAAACGGCATTGGCCTCGCCGTCCAAGGCGACTATTTGTACGCGAGTTTCACCGATTCCAACACCATCGGCACGTTTTCGATTGAGAGCGGCTGCAACTTAACGTTCCTCGGCGATGAGCCGGTAAGCGGGCTGAATGGCGGCATCATCAACGCAATGGCGACCAACGGTACGCTGATGGTGACCACATTCACCGACGGCTCGATTGAGTCATTCAATATCGCTAATGGCCTCCCCGTCTCAAACAATGATGAGCAGCTTTCGACCGCCACGGTGAAGTCGAACGACGGCACATACGCGAATCAGGTGCAGATTACGCGCAACGGTCATTACGCCATCTTCGGCGACACTTCGACCGGATTGGTGCTCGAAGTATCCGATCTTTCTTCTGGTCAATTGTCAGCCACCAAGATTTTCGGATCCAGCAAGGCAATCAGCGCCAGTAACATTCTGCTCAGCCCGGACGAAACAGTTCTGTACGCTGTGAACACTCAGGGAGATACTGTCACGGCTTTTTGGTTCAACAAATACACGGGTTCATTGCAATACGGATGCCAGTCGGGACCAATTCGTGGACAGTCGCAGTCCTGGTCTTACCTGGTGAATGCCGCACTGGTAGACCACTCCGGAAGCGGCGGAGGGGTGTACGTTGCCGAATTTGGGTCAACGTCGGGAATCGCGCTGATCCGGTACTTGGCGTCAAACGGAACATGCTATCTCCACGAGGACGCGGCATCTCCCTTCCTCGATCCGAATAGTACGGCACTGCTTTCCATTGCGATCGCAACTTCGCAGTGATCGGGAACGCAATTCGCGAGCCCTGCCCAACGATTGCAGGAATGCAGGATTTCCATCCATTAATAAGTTCGCAGGAGTGAAACGATGCGCACTCAGTTCAAAGTTGGTTTTCTAACGGCAGCCGCAGTGCTGATGTCGATTGCTGCACACGGACAATGCCCTGACCGTCCGGCTTCGGGAAGTGTGGTGGCTGACGCTCCCAGCCTCATGTCGCAGAACGGCACTCTGTCCGCGAAGTTCACGATGGCGCAATCTGTCGACGTATATGGCTATACACACTATTGCTACAAGTACGCATCGGGTAATCAGATCATCGAAGCTCCCACCCTCCGGTTGAATCCGGGTGACAAGCTGGGCCTGAATGTTGTAAATCAAAACAACCCTCAAGAGTCCGGGATGAAGATGGACATGTCGCAAACCGGAATGCCGGTTTGTGGCGACACGGGCGCGGCCACTGTGAGTTCTACAAACGTCCACTTTCACGGAATGAATGTCCCGCCAAAGTGTCATCAGGATGACGTGATTACGACCTTGATCCAACCGGGTTCGCCGGGCTTTGAGTATGAAATGCAAATTCCATCGGATGAGCCGCCGGGTCTCTATTGGTATCATCCGCATATTCATGGGTTTACGGAGTTTCAGGTCAATGGAGGAGCGGCCGGCGCTCTCATTGTGGAAGGAATGGAAAAGTTCCGGCCGGAAGTTACGGGCCTGGCGGAGCGGGTTTTCGTTATTCGCCAGCAGTTCCTGGTTCCATGGGTTCCCGGCCCATATGAGCTGACGGTGAACTATCAGGTAGCGCCGTTCATCGGCACAATGCCGATCATCCAAATGAAGCCGGGGGAAAGACAATTCTGGCGCGTGGCGAACGCCACGTTGCAAGATTTCCTGCAATTGCAGTTTGTCGTGAATGGTCAGGCCGAACAGATGGAAATGATTGCGCTCGATGGCTACCCGCTCTCGAAAACGCGCATGCAAAACTCGATCTTCATTCCTCCCGCTGGGCGCGCAGAGTTCATTGTGCAGGCTCCCGCAACGGGCGGAACCGCCTCATTCACCACCGAGTCGGTGTCGACCGGGCCAACCGGTAACTTCGATCAGGGACAAACTCTGGCCAAGATTCAGCTTACGGACAATGCGATAGGCTGGCACGCCTCGTCAGCACCTGCCTCAGATTCTTCCCGCCTGAAGTTCTCGAACCTCGCCGATCAGCCTGTCACCGCAACACGGAAATTGTACTTCTCCGAAGAATTCGGCGGAACGAATGGTCCCATCCAGTTTTATATAACCGTCGACGGCCAGAAACAGAAAGTATTTGAACCCAACGAGCCGCCTGCCATCGTCACCAAGGTCGGTGCGGTCGAGGACTGGACCATCGAGAACCGCGCGCTCGAGACCCACGCATTCCACATCCATCAAATTCATTTCAAACTGCTCGAAGTTGATGGGCAACCCGCGCCAAACCAGGATCTGCTCGATACCGTTGAGATCCCTTACTGGGAGGGCAACGGTCATCCCTATCACACCGTAAAGGTGCGCATGGATTTTCGCGATCCCAATACGGCGGGAACTTTCGTCTTTCACTGCCATATTCTGCTTCACGAAGATCTTGGGATGATGCACAAAATCCTGGTTGAACCGTAAATGCAATTCGGACAAAAGAGGCTTTTCTAATGAAGAGGATTTCCCTCGTCTTACTCGGCTGTTTGCTCACGATTAGCGGATACCTGCTCGGAAATCATCGCGCGACCCTTGCGCTTGCGGCATCGCCGGCACCACAAGACACCACGGCGTCTTACACCATGCAGCACGGGATTGTGCCCCAATCGTACGGGCGCCTCTCGGCCGCCATTGCGGATCAAATCGGGACGGGGTTGATCTTTGAGGACAAAGACGGCACCATCCGCTTCGTGAGCATGAATGGGATGAAAGAAGGCCAGTTGGAGCGCTATGATCAAACGCCTACACATGGCGGCATTCCTCGGGCCTATGGCCACCTCGTTGCAGCGGTGGTCAATCCCAAAGGCACTGGTCTGGTCTTTGAAGACGCCAAGGGAGTTATTCGATTTGTTACGATCGACGGCAAAGTTGAGGGCGAACTGACGCGGAACTGAGTCCAACCCACCGCGCCACAAGTTAAACTCGGACTCGACTACGGCGCTTCCGTCCGAGGAGGAAAAGCAACGTGGAATCACGGAACCGTGATCGCGAATGTTTTCCGAGCGATGTTGCAAAGCGACGTTGCCTGACATGGCGCGTCCAACTAATCATCCTGACGTTATTTGGGTGGTTTCGAACATCCCCGGCGGTGGCCCAGAATGCCGTCGACCTCAAACCTTCTCCCCAGCAGGTCGAGTGGCAAGATCTCGAATTCGGCGTGCTGATTCACTTCGGCACAAACACCTATCTTGATCGTGAGTGGGGAGATGGAACGGCAAGTCCGCAAGTTTTTAATCCAACACAACTAGCGCCTGAGCAGTGGTTACAGGCGGCGAAGGACGCCGGCGCGAAATATGTCATCTTAGTTGCGAAACATCACGATGGATTCTGTCTTTGGCCGACGTCACAAACAGACTATAGCGTAAGAAGCAGCCCCTGGGAGAACGGTAAAGGGGATGTCGTGAAATTGGTGTCGGAAGCAGCCCACACACTTGGCCTTAAATTCGGAATCTATTTGTCTCCGTGGGACCGCCATGAGCCAAGGTACAAGAATCCAGCGCAATACGACGATTACTATGCTGCGGAGCTG
>JASLEQ010000099.1 GCA_030151135.1 Candidatus Sulfotelmatobacter sp.
TCCAAGACTTCTCGCACTTTTCGCGCAAGTTCTTTCAACCCGTAAGGCTTTTGCAGGAAATTCGTCTCCAGATCGACAACCTTATGATCCAACACGGTTTTTCCTGCGTATCCGGACACGAACAGAAATCGGGTTTCTGGCCGCTCCAGCCTCAGTTCCTTGGCCAGTGCTCCACCGCTCAGGTTCGGCATCACCACATCCGTCACCACCAGATCTATTTTGCCGGTGTGCTCTCGCGCAGTATGCATAGCCTTTTGACCGTCATCTGACTCGATAACGGCGTAGCCTTGCCCCCGCAGGAACTCTGCCGTCGGGCGGCGAACGGCAGGCTCATCTTCCACTAGCAGAATCGTTTCCGACCCGCGCGCCGCCTTTTCCCCCTTATACCGGTCCACCGCTTGCGGGGACTTGCTTTCCTGTACGCACGGAAGATAGATCTTGAACACGGTGCCGCAGCCCGCCTCGCTATAGACCCAAATGAACCCTTTATTTTGCTTCACAATTCCGTACACGGTAGCGAGCCCGAGCCCCGTCCCTTTTCCTGCAGGTTTCGTCGTATAAAAAGGTTCAAACACGTGCGGCATATCTTCTTTCGGTATCCCCGGGCCGTTGTCGCTGACTGTAAGTAACGCGTAGTGCCCTTTCGGGATGATCGCAGGCTTCGCATGGATGTAGTCTTCATCAATACGAGCGTCCCGCGTTTCCACGCGCAGATGGCCTCCCTGGGGCATCGCATCTCTGGCATTCGCTGCAAGATTCATGAGTACCTGTTCGATCTGCAGAGGATCGATCCTGACGTACCCCAGTCCTTTCCCGGGAATGAATGTAAACTCCATGTCCTCGCCGATGAGCCGGGGCAGCAGTTTCGATACGCCCGCCAATACCTGGTTCAGATCCACCACCCGAAGTGCCTGCGGCTGTTTGCGGCTGAAGGCCAGCAATTGCCGCGTCAATTCCGCGGCTCGCCGTGCTGCCAGCAGGATCTCGTGGATGTTTCCTTCCAGCGAACTGTCTGCAGGCACTCCATCCAGCGCTAGTTCGGCGTAGCTCGTGATAATAGTCAGGAGATTATTGAAGTCGTGGGCCACACCGCCGGCCAGCCTTCCAATGGCGTCCATCTTCTGCGCTTGCACTAATTGCGATTCCAGACGCAGCCTTTCCGTCAGATCGCGGCCGTTAGCAATGAAGTGCGTAATCTGGCCTTCAGAATTCCGAACCGGACAAATACTCTCTTCCACGTAATAAAGCTCACCGCTTTTCTTTCGATTCACAAGAATGCCGCGGAACACTTTTCCGGATAGCAACGAATGCCAAAGCTCGTGGTACGTGTCGGGATCCTGCTCTCCCGATTTCAGAATGCGAGGCGTTTTCCCGAGCACTTCATCTCGCGCGTACCCGGTCAGAGTTTCAAATGCCGGGTTGACGTATTCGATCACGCCCTGCCGGTTGGTGATCAAAACGGTGTCAGCAGCCTGCTCGACCGCGCTCGACAGGCGGCGAAGTAGCGACTCCGCGTTATGCCGCTGCTGCTCGAGCGAATGCAGAGCGATCGTGTTGCGGATCGTGCAAAGCAATGTCCCATCGTCCAGATGCGATTTTTGCACGCAGTTCCAGGTTCCAGCCTGAATGAGTTCAGCGACCTTCTCCTCGTCCGCGTCTTCGGTCAGCAGGACAAAGGGCAGCGACACTCCAGTGCTGACCGACTCCGTCATCGCGCGAATCGATTCCGTATTCCCCGCTTGATACTCGAACAGGACGAGATCGAATCTCCCGCTCGGCAGCAATGCTTTTGCTTCCTCGATCGAGGGAACATGTTCAAGTTCCACATCCAGCGCGCTGCGGTTTCTCTCGAGGATTTCACGGACTAAAAAGAAATCTTCTTCCTGCTCGCCGACAAGCAAGACGTGGAGGGGAGTGGCGGCTCTCTTTGCTGCAGTGACCACGGGTGAACTCCTTAACTGGTTACTATCGGAATCGCCAAGCAGGAGTTTAGGCGGCCCTACGGAAGGGAACGTGCCGAGAACAACAGAAGTTAGACAATTGTTATCTCTTTTCATTGTTCGTCCCAATTGACTCCCCCGCTGTTAACCAATTCACGTGTGCTCCGTCTAAAAGACCAAGGTTCGGTACATCAATTTCTGCGGAAATCAATGGAACGCGACGACGACGCCATACGTATAAAGAAACTAAGCGGCTTTGTCTGACTTGGAGGGTCGTCGGCGGCAGCTGTATTCCTTCGCAGAAGCTTCACCGACCAGAGCGATTTCCAGGCGTTGTACTGCACTTACTGGGGGAAGTATGGAAAATCCTGAAAGATCCAACGCAGGCTCGATTCGGCCGGTCGACAGGTACGACATCGGTCATGTGCAAGAGGTTGTGCGGCAGGCACATGACGAATTGCGGCAGCTGATGCAACAACGCGCCGATATTATGAAGCGCATCGGAACCGTCAAGCAGACTATTTCAGGACTTGCGAATCTGTTCGGCGACGGCGTTCTAAACGAGGAACTCATGGAACTGGTCGACCGGAAGAGTAACGGCCGCCAGCCCGGCTTCACCAAAGCCTGCCGGATGATCCTCATGGAGTCGGGTCGCGCCATGAATTCCCGCGATATCTGCGATTATTTTCAGGAGAAAATGCCCGCCCTGCTGGCCCGCCATAAGGATCCCATGGCTTCGGTTACCACGGTCTTGAATCGCCTGGTGGATTACGGAGAAGCCGAGGCGGTAGTTGCTAACGGGCGCCGCGCATGGCGCTGGGTGTCTGATCCCGAGCAGCCGCAGAAGTCCGATCTCGAAGCGGGCCTCATCGCCTGACCGAGGCCCGCATTCTAAAGTTAGATCTAACGGCCGGAGCCGTTCTCGGGCGGTAGCAGCATGCCTTTTTCAAGATGCCGCGTCACGTGCGCGTAGGACGCCGCATGCGGATCGTGCGTCACCATCACGATCGTCTTGCCGAAGTCTTCATTGAGTCGCTTCAGGATCTCAAGCACCTCGGTCGCCGAGTGGCTGTCGAGGTCTCCCGTCGGCTCGTCCGCCAGCAACAACGTCGGATCGCTGACGATCGCCCGCGCAATCGCTACTCTCTGCTCCTGACCGCCGGACAGTTGTTTAGGAAGATGGTGGACCCGCTCTTCCAGCCCTACTAACTTCAGTGCCGTCATCACGTGATCGCGACGTTGCTGTGCGTTCAGCTTGGTCAGCAGCAGCGGCAACTCCACATTTTCGAAGGCAGTCAGCACTGGAATCAGATTGAATGTCTGAAACACGTACCCGATGTGTTCGTTTCGCCACCGGGCAATCTGCGCGTCGTTGAAGCGGAAAATATCCTGTCCCTGCACCAGAAGCTCTCCTGACGTCGGCCGGTCAATCGCCGCAATCATGTTCAGAAGAGTAGTCTTCCCTGAACCGGAAGGCCCCATCAATGCCAGGAACTCGCCTTTTGCGATGTCAATCGAGACATCGTCGAGAGCCGTGACCTGGAATGCATCACGCTTGAAAATCTTGCTGACACCGCGAACCTGCACGACCTGTGTGCTCGTGGCAACGTTGGTAGATGCGACTGTGCTCATGATTGCCCCTTAATTTTAATTTTGTCCCCGTCCTTCAAAGTTGTGGGCGCGGCCGTAATCACGCTCTCGCCCCCGACAAGTCCATCGACAACAGCGCCGTCGGCGCGCTGACTGACAATGTGAACTTCCCGCGAAACGGCTTTTCCGTTATAGGCAAGAAGAACAACTTTCTTGCCATCCCGATCTCTCATCGCCGTTGCCGGCACAAACACTCCCGCAGGCTCTTTCGAATCTTTCGGCTTTTCGTTGGCGAGGAAGCGCACCGTCGCGTTCATCTCCGGCCGAAGCTGCACATCCGGATACTTCCCGGGATTCAGCACCTGCACCTTGACCTGCACTGTCGCCTTCTGCCGGTTCGCCTCTGGAGAGATCTGCGCGATCTGGCCGTCGTACTGTTTATCCGGATAAGCGTCGGTCGTAACGATCGCTTTCTGTGCCGGTCCGAGCCGCGCGAAATCCGCTTGCGCGATATCCAGCTCAACTTGCAGATCGTTCAAATCAGCCAGCGAGACGACCGATCCTTGGGGCCCGCCCGCTGCCGCGCTCGCAAACTGTGCCGTGATCAACTCGCCTTTTTCCGCGGTGCGATCCAGTATCGTTCCGGTTACCGGTGCCTTGATCACCGTCGCTTCCAGCTGAGATTGCGCGTAGTCCAACTGTCCTTGCGCTTGCAGCAGCGCACCCTGTGCCCGCTCCAGTTCCTCGGGCCTCGGACCGATCTTCGCAAGCTGGAACCCTTTGTCGAGCGAGTTGACGCGCTGCTGGTCCGCTTCATATTTCGCCGTAGCATCATCGAGCTGCTGCCGCGAGACCACTCCTCCGCTGGCTAATTCTTTGGTGCGGTCGAGAGTCAACTTATCGTTGACCAGCGTTGCACGCGCCTCATCCAGATTGTGCTGCGCCTGGGCAATCTCTTCCGGACGCGAGCCATGCTGGAGTTCTTGCAGGTAGGCCTTCGCATTTTCCACGGCGCCCTTCGCTTGTTCGTACGAAGCGCGGAACTCCTGATCTTCCAGCCGGACAATGACCTGTCCTTCTTTTACCTTGTCGCCTTTCTCTACGCCGATCCACATCAGCCGCCCGGTGACCTTCGAGTTCACGTTGATCGTGTGGTGCGCCACGATATAACCCGTAGCCGAAAGCACCACGCCACCCGGATCGCTGTCACTGGTCTGCGCCGCTGCCCGCACGACCTCGACCTCTGGTACATCTGCCGAGAAGGCGCGGTACGCCAGCGTAAGAACGCCAAGCAGAACGACGAGACCGATGCCGACTACGATGTAACGACGCGCCCACACCGGCGGCTCGCCACCGCCGTTGTCGCTGCGCTGCGAACGGTCGATGCGCAGGCTCTGCAGGTCTTGATGCTTCGTATCAATCGCCATAATGCTCTCTACGACTCCGCTTCCTCAAAAGTTCGCTCGTCCCGCTAACCTGGCTGGCAAAAACTATCCACGTAGTGCATTCAAGATATTCTGTCGCGCTGCATGCCAGGCAGGAGCCAGTCCTCCCACAAATCCCATCACCAACGCGAAGATCATGGCACGCGTCGCCACTGCCGGTGTAATACGCAGCGCAAACACCACTTCGCTGAATGTCACCGCATTCGATGTCCCAGTCTGCATCCCATTGAACGGAAGCATCAGGACAATTCCCACCAAGGCTCCCAGCAGCGCGATCAGTAACGACTCCAGCACGAAAGAAGTGAGAATCGCCGGCCTGGAGAATCCGATCACGCGAAGTGTCGCGATCTCTCGGCCACGATAGGCAACTGCTGCATACATCGTGTTCATCGCCGCGAAGATGGATCCAATCGCCATGATGATTCCCACCACGTATCCAATCACTTTGATCGGCGTCCCGGAACTGGTCTGCTTCGCGTAATAATCGCTCTCCAACATTCCCTCAAGTTTCAAGCGCTGGTCGTCGCTTACGCGATTCTTCAAAGCCTCGGCGGAAATTGCATCCGTCGCTCGCAAGTACGCCGACGCAAATCCTCCCTGCCGATCGAAGTCCGACGCCATCTGATTTACGTCGCCCCAGACTTCCGACTCGTAAGCTGAACCGCCGGCGTCAAACACACCCACAACTTTCCACTGGCCTTTGCCGAACTCCATGGTGTCGCCGATATTGGCATGCGTGAACCGGTCCTGGATCGACTTGCTGACGACCACCTCTCGTTGACCCGTCTGAAACCAGCGCCCCGCAATCAGTTTCACCGGAGGCTGTTTCCCAGGTTCATCCGGCGTTTGCCGCATCTCCAAGCCTGCGGGCATCATCCCGCGCACCGTAACGTTGACTTCGCCCGTACCATCCTTGCGTGGCAGCACAATCACTACGACCCACTCGCCCGATACCATGGGCTGCCCGTCTTTCGTGGTCGCGATTCCAGGCAAAGTTTTCAGTGTAGGAAACAGGGAAGCGTCGAATCCGCCGGAAAGTTCCGCTTCCGATCCCTTTCGCAGCACAAGCACATTCTTGGGGCTTCCACTGCTGACGAACGCGCGGTCGAGTCCCGCCACCAGCGCCATCAAGAAAATCGCGGTCGTGACCGTAAGCGCAATCCCGAGGGCCGTCATGACCGTGAGCCCTTTCCGAAGCTTCAGATTGCGGACGTTGTAGCTGATGGGTATCGCCATAAATTCTCCACTCACCCAATGTGACGCAGTGCGTCCACTATGTTCAGTCTCGATACTCGATGCGCCGGCACATAACCACTGACCACGCCCAGGATCAGGGCGATCAGCAACGACATCCCTGCGGTTGGAACGTTGACCTTCATATTCAGCGGAATGCCCAGTCCGATGAAGCTGTGCGTCAATCCGGTGATCACCGGGATCGCGATCAGAATGCCAAGCATCCCGCCCGCCAGGGCCAAAGCGACGGATTCGCTGATAAAGATGGAAAGCACCCCTTGCCGCGTGAATCCAAGAGTCTTCAGCACTGCCACTTCCCGCGTGCGGCTACGTACCGACATCGCCATCGTGTTCGCCGACACCAGCATGATCGCGAACACCACCGCCCCGCAGATGCTTAAGATGAACGCCTTCACGTTGCCCAGCGACGCGACAAACCCAAGCTGAAAAGCTCTCTCGCTTTCGGTCTTCGTCTGTAGCGGAGAGTTGTGAAACATCCCGTCGATCTCGCCCGATGCCCGCGCCACGTTATCGGCAGAATCTACCTGGGCCGCATACCAACCCGCCTGTCCTTTGAACCACGGCACCGCTTCTTCCAGATATTTCGCGTCGAAGTACAACGCGTTCTGAGGCGGATCGCGATGATAGATTCCGCGAATCGCCAGGTTCAGATCCACCGGGAAAATATTCCTCTGCAGCGTGATGTGGTCGCCGATCTTCCATCCGTATTTCTTCGCCAGCGTCACATCCACTATGCATCCTGCGCGGTCATGCTGCCAGTCTTTCACCTGATCGTCGGGGATAATCTTGTCCGAAGCCACTTTCAGATATTCCTCTGGATCCGTCGCCAGTTGCGCAAAGAAGTGCTCCGGACGATCGTCAATGTAGCGCCCGCCAAACCAGGTGATCGGCGCGATCGCGGTAATTCCTTGAACGGCTCGGATCTTTTCTCGGTAATAGGCCGGCAAGAAAAATGCCAGCGAAACACGATCGCGAATAACCAGCCGGCGCGATGCCTCGGGCGCAACCTGGTCGACGTAAAACGACCGCCAGATGCAGATCATCAGCGTCAGCAGAAGCAGCGAGAAGCTGATGCTGACCATCGTCAGCAGGCTGCGCCGCTTGTTGCGAAACGTGTTCCGGACGATAAAGCTTCCCATCGTCATAGATCACCCGATATGCCGCAGTCCATCCACAATATTGATCTGAGACGCGTGATATGACGGCAGCGCAGAACTCAGCAGCCCCACAATTCCCGAGGTCGCCAGCGCCAGAACCCAGATAGACGGCGTGACCTGCATCGGGAAGAAGCTGATGAACTGCTTGGAGTGCGTAAGGCCATACACCATCAGCCACCCGAAGCTGGCGCCAATCACACCGCCCGCAATCGATAACGCCACCGCTTCACTGATGAACAGCCCTAAAACTCCTCGCCGTGTGAAGCCCAGAGTCTTCAGGACAGCCACTTCCCGAGTTCGCTCGCGAATCGACATTGCCATCGTGTTGGCTGACACCAGCAGGGTCGCAAATACCACGGCTGAGCAAATGCTCAGGATGAATGCCTTCACGTTGCCCATCATGGCAACGAATTCCAGGCCAAAAGCTTTTTCGCTCTCCGTTTTTGTCGGTTGCGGCGAGTTGCGGAACATATCGTCTACTGCGCTCGCGATTGTGCTCACATCCGAGGGCGACGCGGCCAGGATGCTGAATGTCCCGGCTTGCCCTTTGAAAAACGACACTGCTTCCTCGACATATTTCGTGTTGTAGTACACCGACTTGTTGTCGGGACTCGAATGAAAGATTCCACGAATATTCAGTTCCAGATTGACCGGGTAAATCGTGCCCTGCAGCACGATCCGGTCCCCAAGCTTCCAGCCATATTTGTTGGCAAGAAAGTCGTCAACTATCACGCCCTGTCGATCCCTCTGCCAGGCCTTGATCTGGTCTTCCGGCATCGAGATATCGCGGAACGTCTTGAAGAATTCCTCCGGATCGGTTCCGAACTGCGCGAAGAAGTTTTCCGGCTTTTGATCTTTATAAATTCCGCCAAACCATGAAACCGGAACCACAGAAACGACTCCCGGAAGCGCACGGATCTTCTCGCGATAGAAGCCGGGCAGCGCAAACGTCAACGACACTCGATGTCTCACCACCAGACGCTGCGCCGATTCTGCGCTGCCCTGATCCAGATAGAACGAATGCCAGATCGTCATCATCAGCGTCAGCAGGAGCAGCGAAAACGCGATGCTCAATACCGTCAGCACGCTGCGGCGCTTGTTGCGAAAGGCGTTCTTGGTCACAAATCGGGACAACGTCATAGACATACTCCAGAAAAGGATGGGGACCCAGAGCAGGAGGCAAGCGCGGCCCAGCGCAAACAGCATAGTCTAACCACGTCGCTATCGACAACCAGCCCGCTGCATTGTGATGACAATTGCATAATCGATCTTCTAGTGCAGATACACGATCATCATTCGCGCTCTCGGCTTTTCATGCCAGTGGAGATCGTCACTGCATCCGGATGACAAATGTCATCAGAAACAGCCTCCCGACGTATAAAACCAACCAGGCCTGATCGAAGTTACGAATCTGCAGAAACGATCCATCCGAGATCATCGAACTGGGGAACGAAACATGGGCAACAATCCGGCCTTCCTCGAGGCGGCACAACCTGCGCAACCTCCACAAAGCGTGGAACATAGCGCCTTACTTTGGTAACTCGAACGCAAATAGCGGGAGCGCTATCCTGATTCCATTCTGTTGCTTTCTGCGGGCGGTCGAGGTGTGTTTTTCGCCGTCCCAGCCGGCTTGTTTGGATTGGAGTTCGAAAACGCCATGCCCACGAAAATCGGCCACTTTGAGATTCTCAGCGAACTGGCAAAATCCCCAACCGGGACCGTCTATAAGGCGAATGACCCCGAGAGCGGCCAGACCATTGCTCTGAAGGCCATTCAACTCAGCGCCTTCGGTCAGAGTTCCGAAGCTCTGGAACATGCGCTGCTCGCAGAGGCCGAAAGCACCAAGGTGCTCAGCAGCCCCAACATCACCAAAGTTTATGGCGCCGGGGAAATTGAAGGTCAGTTCTGCGCCGCAATGGATTACGTCCAGGGCAACAGCATCGCGACCATGTTGGCCCGGAAAGAGGGCTTTTCCATTTGGGATTTGCTCGATATTGGCCGCCAGCTAAGCGCCGGCCTCGATCATGCCAGCTCCCACCAACTCGTCCACTACAGCCTGGAACCTGCAAAAATCATGTGCGGCTGGGACGGCACAGTCAAGATTCTGAGCTTTGGAGTCTCCAGCGTCGGAAAGTTCGTTCATCATGCCCAGGGGCTCTCCCCGATTCTCTATTACATGTCTCCGGAACAGATTCGCGGAGAAGCCACCGACGGCCGATCCAATCTTTATAGCCTTGCCGCAATGTTCTACGAGATGGTTACTGAGCAAAAGCCGTTCGAGCGGGACGACGTCGAAAACCTCCAACAGTGCATTCTTGAGACGATCCCGGCCCCACCCGTTCAGGTGAACCCGAAGATCCATCCTTTATTGAGCGACCTGATTATGAAGGCGCTTTCGAAGGATCCGGCTCAGCGTTATCAGAACGGACGCGAATTGCTCGATGACCTCGAGAAATGCAAGGAGATGAAGCCGGCCAAAAAGGTCGAGGCGCCCAAAGCAACAGTGGCTCCGCCGGCCGCAAAGGCAAGTGCGCAATCAAAATTCGTTAGCGGTGCACCATCGAAATCAGCAGCGCCTTCGCCGCTTTCCGCTTCAAAACCTGCGGCTCGCATAGAGGCCAAGCCGTCGACGATCGCGAAACCTGTTACCCAAGCGCAACCTGCGGGAAGTCCATCCATGTCGCAGCGATCCGCTGTGGCTCCAGCCGCTCCGGAACTAGCAGGCTCAAAATTGGCGCAGCCCGTGTCGCGGCTTTCGACTCCGAAGGCCGCTGCTGCCGCCAGCGGTGCCAATGGCGGAACTGTCTCCGAGGCCGCTGAAATTGATCTCACCGAGCAATTCGCCTCTCCGTCTCAAACCAGGCAACCCTCAGCGACGCCATCTGCCGTTATGTCGGCAGCAGCCGTCGAGCAGCCCGAGGTCGAAACTTTTGAGCCTGAGGCCTCGAGCCCGAAGGTCACCGTGGATCCAATGATGGCCGAGGGCGGCGCAGGCGCAGGAGCCGGAACAAGCTTCTCTGAAATTTCGGAACTTCCGCCGCTGAAAGAAGTTTACGTCGCACCGCCGCCTCCTCCCGCTGAAGAGGTGCCGGCCCTTGAGACGCCCGCAGCAAGCTATCGAAGCACAGGTCGGAATACCACAAACAAAGACGAAAAGCCGAAGGTGCAGCCGCGCGAAGCTGCCCAAAAAGCGATTAAAGAGATTAAGGGGGTTCCGCCCAAGCTCTACGCTTATTCCATTGGGATCGCTGCAGCCATCATTCTGGCCATCGGCATCGGAGTCGTCTACTACATCCACAGTCAAGGTGGGGACGATGATGCGGGAGCTCCGCGTAACTCGGTTCCCGCGCAAACGTCCGCTCAACCGGAAACAACTCAGCCCGCCGCCACACCGGTACAGCCGGAGCCCGCGCCGGTCGTCGTGCAACCTGCAGATTCAACCGATTCCGAGCCGGAGGTTACTCACTCGGCCGCAACCCCCAGAGCACGCTCGAACGGCAGGAAAAAAGGCGCTGCTGCTCCCATTGTGATCCCTGGACAGCTTGCTCTTGATTCCACGCCCCAGGGTGCTCAGGTCCAGATCGACGGAGCCAGTGATCCCAGCTGGGTCACTCCATTCACTTTGACCAATCTGCAACCGGGACGGCATTCCATCGTCGTGACCAAGCCCGGCTACTCCTCCGACTCGCGCACCATCGACGTGACGTCCGGCAACCGCGCGACCGCGACCATCCGCTTGTCGCAGATTATGGCGACGCTGGTCGTGAAGAGTGACCCCGCCGGCGCAAGCATTTATGTGGACGGACGGGACGTGGGAATCAAGACACCCGCCCAGATCAGTGTCGATAAAGGCCAGCACGTCGTCCTCGTTCGCATGTCGGGTTATCTCGATGAGACGATGAGCACGCAGTTCGCGCTCGGTCAGACCTTCAATTTTTCCCCGACTCTGAAGCCGCTTGGAAATACCGACAGCATTAAAACCGCTGGCGGAAAAATGTCCCGGCTCTTCGGTAAGAACGGCGGGCAGGCGGGTCAGGCGAGCGTTACCATTCATACCCAGCCTAAAGGTGCCCAGATCTCCATCAACCAGCACATGATCGAGAAGAATACCCCGGTCGATGTCTGGCTGGATCCGGGTAATTACGAGGTCGAGATCACCCTCTCCGGCTACGCTCCTATTCGCCGGGTGGTCAGCGCCAGCAAGGGTGGCAAGGTCGTAATCGACGAAGTCCTGCAGCAGCAATAGGCTGTCCGTCGGCCTTTTCCTACTGTGAGTGGCAAGCAATTGTCACGTCTGCGCCGAGCTGGTGTGGCGCGCCCATGGCCTGACTTCGCCCCCGGGCCGAGGAAAAACTCCGTCCCCGCGAACCACACTTGATCAATTCATCTTCGTTTCATACCCATGCAACACCTCCGCAACAATCGGAAACTATCTTGAACTCCATCCCGCGCTAAGAAGCTAGTGCCGACCAGTGCCAACAGGCAACGAGTTCGTCAGAGCACACGCCGCGTGGACAGGAGGACCTATGTTAGAAAAACTGCCGTCGCAAACTCCCAGTAAGGTGATGTCTCTGCTGCTCGCCCTCACTACTGCGCTGGGGCCAATCTCGATGCCCGCATTCGCCGCTTCTCAACCAAGGCCCAGAGATCCCGTCACAGCCAGCCCAATTAAACATCTGGTCGTAATTTTTCAGGAGAATGTTTCCTTAGATCATTATTTCGGGACCTACCCGGTAGCCACCAATCCCTCCGGCGAGCCTCAATTCACGGCAGCACCGCACACCCCGACCGTGAACGGTTTGACGCCAGCCCTGCTCAATTTCAATCCCAACCTCAATCCCGCGAATGGAGCTGGGGCGTCAAATCCTTTCCGTTTCGATCGTTCCCAGGCGGTTACTCCTGATCAGGATCATAACTACACTGCCGAACAGCTTGCCTTTGATGGCGGACTGATGGATCTGTTCCCGACGGACACCAGTTCTGGCGGAAACGAAGTCATGGGCTACTACGACGGAAATACCGTCACCGCCGAGTGGAACTACGCCCAGTTTTTTGCGATGAGCGACAATTCATACGGCACAACCTTCGGCCCGTCCTCTCCAGGCGTCATCAACCTTGTCTCGGGACAAACCAACGGCGTCGTCGCGACCCTGAATGGAACCGGTGATGAAGTGAATGGCGGGAGCGACGGTTCGCTCACTCTTATCGGCGATGCCGACCCGCTCGGTGATGTTTGCTCCAATCCAACCCGTGCCCAGGCCACGATGGGCAGCAGGAATATCGGAGATCTCTTGAACGCTGCCGGCGTGACCTGGGGATCTTTCATGGGCGGTTTCAACCTGAAGAAGGTCAATCCCAACGGAACGACCGGCTGCACTCGCAGCTCAACCGGTCTGGCGGGCACGACGGGGGACTACATACCCCACCACTCGTTCTTCAACTACTACACATCCACCGCCAACTATGCCCACACACGTCCAGCCTCGATCGCTGAAATCGGCAACGCCGGCCCGGCGAACCACCAATACGACCTCGACGACTTTTACGCCGCTGCCGCCGCCGGAAACCTGCCCGCAGTCAGCTTCCTGAAAGCTATGGCCTATCAGGATGGACATGCCGGTTACTCCGATCCCCTGGATGAGCAGACATTCCTCGTCAACACGATCAACTTCCTCGAGACGCTTCCCACCTGGAGCAGCACCGCCGTCGTTATCATGTACGACGACTCAGACGGTTGGTACGATCACCAGATGGGTCCAATCCTAAACACTTCGACCGGTCCGGCCGACGCTCTGACGGGCCCGAATGCCTGCGGAAGCGGGGCCAACTCTCTGCCCGGGCTCAATCCCGCCAATGCTCATGCCCTCGGACGCTGCGGCTACGGCCCGAGGCTCCCATTGCTGGTGGTCTCACCTTACGCTCGCCAGAATTTCGTCGATCACTCTGTCACCGACCAAAGCTCGATTATTCACTTCGTAGAAGACAATTGGCTTGGCGGACAGCGGATCGGCCAAGGATCTTACGATGGGATCGCGAATTCGATTGCCCAGATGTTTGACTTCACGAAAATCCGTGGCAATGGAATCCTGTTCCTCGATCCAAGTACAGGCGAGAAGAAATAGATGCGGTGTTGTTGAAATGACAGTAAAAAAGGGCACGCTTCTCGCGTGCCCCTTGTTCATTCCAGGAGGTTAGTTCGGCAATTTGAAGTTGACCGTGATTTGCGTCTGAATCTCCACTGGTTCGCCATTCAGTAGATACGGCTTGTATTTCCACTGCTTCACCGCGTCGCTGGCAGCTTTCGCAAGTTGACGGTCTCCGCTCAAGGTCTTGACCTGCGTGATGTTGCCCTCTTTCGAAATCGTCGCCATCAACTCGACCACGCCCTCAATCCTCATGCGCAACGCACTCGGTGGATATGTAGGAGCGACCTTCTTGTACAACAGGCCTTGCGAGACTCCTTGAGAGATGCTCAGAGTCTGGAGTCTTGGTTTGAAAGTGTCCGTGGGAGTAGGAACCAGCGGCGCGCTCTCAGGTGTCGCCATCCCGATCATGCTCGGAGCTGGTGCAGCATCCGCGGCCGTTGACTTTGTATGTGCTGGTTCCTTGCCTGCCTTTACCACAAGAGGCTCGGGCTCAGGCGTCTCAGCTTCCGCCGCCTTACTGGCTACCGAAGTCGATGCCACAGAATTCTTCTCGGCTTTTTCGGTCTTCGCCGTCGAATGAGACGGGCTTTCCTTCCCCGAGGGTTCGTTCACGCTGGCTTCCGGCTTCACGGCTTTGGCAGTTTCGACTGGTTCTGTTGGCGTGCTACTCGCGGCCGGGGTGGTGGACGGAGCAATAGAACCTGCCGGAGTGCTCGCAGGCTGGCCAACCGCCGCCGCTGCAGGGCCGGGCTGGCTTCCATGCCCCTTGAACTGGTTCCATCCGAAGAAAGCCGCCACGCCGATCGCCGCAGCAAGGCCCACTCCGATAAAGATTTTCTTGCTGCCACCGCCCGATGATGTCTCAGTCGATGCGCCGTACGAAAACGTCGGAGCGGATCCGGTGATCGCCGCGGACTGGCTCATTGCCGCCTCAATCGGCTTTGCCGCAGCTGCGCTGCCGTTATCAACCACCGGCTCTGCCTTCGTGATCTGTACCTCGCGTGCCGGCGCAGGTGCACTTGCCGCACCGCTCGTCGAAAAGTTCGGCGCACTAGCTGCTGGAACAAAGGGTTTCGGAATCTCTGGTGTTTTTTCCGCACTGGCGCTCACGCTGGCCGGAATCACCACCGGCGGCTCCGGTGCTGCAGGAGGCATGGCTACGGGCTGCGCCGCAGTTGTTTCGATCTGTCTGCTGGCTTCCGTCGTCGCCACGGCGGTAAACGCAGCCGGAGGCACGGGACTCGCCAGCGGAACGTTTTTCGGTACTGGCGGAAGCGAACTCGGGGCACCGGTGCCAGCTGGCTTTGCCCCCAGAACGGGCTTCACCACGGGCTTTGGAGGCGCCGCCGGTGCTGCCGGAGCAGCAGGCACGCTAGGCGCTGCAGCTGCTGGTTTCCCCGGTTCTGCCTTGCGCAACAGGCCGCGTGCGACTCGTAGCGTCCCCTTGGCTTGTTCGATATTTATGGGTTTGGTCAGGACGAGGTTGGCGCCGATGCGAAACGCCTTGGCGACCCCCGCCTGACCCTCCACGACGGCTACGGCAAGCGATGTCTGGTTTGACGTCGAATTGCGTGCGCTTTTGAATAACAAGGTGGCGTTCTGCTCGTTATCGCAGTCCACCACAACAGCGTCGAAGTGTTCGCCCATCAGCTTCTTGACCGCTGCGAATGGCTCGGAGCAGGCCTCAACCGTAAACTCCAACTCGCCAAGAACCTGCGTCACCGTGCGAGCCGTTTTTTCGTCCGGACAGAAGAGAAGAGCTTGGTAACCCATGGAGTCATCGTAGGTACACCTGTAAGCAGCGGCAAGTTACGCAGGTAATTTGGAAGAAATTGAGGGATCTGGTGATTGAGCGATTGGGTGATTGTCGCGCGCGCAGTGATTTCAGCGGCTACGTGTTAAATCGCCCGATGACTCAACCGCCCAATCACTCAATCGCCGAATGACTCAATCGGTGCCAGGCACCCATAGAATGGTGGTGCGATGCGCATCCCGCTCTGGCTCAAACTCGGCTGGACAGTCTGGCTGCTGCTCTGGGCTCCCGTCTACTATCATCAGTACGGCGCACAGAATTTCCTGTTTTTCTGCGACATCGGGAACATCCTCATCGGAATTGCGCTCTGGCTGGAGAGCCCTCTCGTTTTTTCCTGGGCCGCATGCGGATTGTTATTGTTTCAGACTCTCTACGTCATCGATCTCGCCGGCGCACTTGTCACGGGAGACCACCTGATCGGTGGCACCGAATACATGTTCGATCCACATCTCTCGTTAGTCGTGCGCTTGTTGAGCCTGTTCCACGTTGTCACGCCACCACTTCTGCTGTGGATGATTTGGCGTCTCGGCTACGACTCTAGAGGATGGAAGTTGCAGACGCTGACAACCTGGATCGTGATCCCGATCAACTTTTTTTGGCGTCCCGAGATGGACGTGAATTGGGCCAGAGGATTGTTCTTTCGCGAGCAGCACGCCATACCAGGGTGGGCATACTTGTTAACGTACCTGACAGTCGTCCCGATGGTTGTCTATCTACCAACTCATCTAATTCTTCGCCGCCTATATCGTAGCGCCGGCGTCTCGCCGGATGTAGTGAGCTCGCCCCGCGCAAAAGCAACCAGATAATCTCGAAACACAATCTTGTTTCAAGAGCCAAGAGCCAAGAGCCAAGAGCCGAAAGCCGAAAGCCGAAAGCGACGCCTCACCCCTTCCCAGTCCCATCCTTACTCCGCAACCCAGACTCCGCCGGAGGATACTCAATCGATCCCTTGAACTCAGAAATCTCATCCTGATGATGATCGGGGAATGGCAACTGCTTCTTGTCTCGAAGCTCCGCCACCTTCTGCGCGGCCAGTTCCGATTTCTCTTTTTCCAGCCCGGAATCGCGCGCCAGGTACAGAGTTTGCGCCGGTAGGGCCAGGCTGCCTCCAGCATCCTCCACGATATCCATCATTCTAAGGAGGAGATCTTCCCGGATCGCTGCAAATTCGTTGAAGTCTCGCGTCAGCACATACGAAAATACTTCCATGTTCAGCGAAGTTCCCGCGATATCGGTAAGCCGCACGCGCACCGTTCTCGTCTCAACTTTCGGATGGCTGTATAGAAGTTTCCGCACCTCAGACAAAACATAGCGGACATGATCCGCTTTGCTTTCGGGACGAAGGCCCAGATTGGTCTTGAACAGAATCTTGTCGCGCCGGCTGAAATTCTCCAGATTGATCGTCGCCATAGTTCCGTTCGGAACCGCCAGCAACGTGCGCTCATCCGTCCGAACGCGAGTCGATCGCAATCCGATATCTTCGATTACTCCCGTGCGATCGCCGATCCGGCAAACGTCGCCTACCCGGAGCACTTCATCTCCTAAGATCGAAACTCCGCCAAACAAATTTTCAATCGTCTTTTGAGCGCCGAAACCGATCGCCAGCCCACCGATTCCCAGCCCGGCCAGTGCCGTGCTCATGTTGAATCCGAGATTCCCCAGGATTGCCAGGCCGCCCAGAATAAAAATGACGAACTTCAGAATGCGCTCGCCCACCAGCATCAACGTTCCAGTACCCGCATGACCAAGTGCCAGAGCCCGGGTGCGCACCCGCCGCAGCGACCACCGGACGAAACGCCAGAAAATCCAGGTCGCACTCAGAATCAACGCGATCGACGTGATCTCAAAGTAGTAGTGCCGGGTGAGCAGCGGCATCCGTAGATAGACTACGAACACCTGGTGAATCAATGTCCCTGCCAGCAACCACGCCGGACCCGACACCGAGCGCCAGTTCGCAACGTCCATCTGGCCTCGCCGCCGCGCGTACCATCGCAACGGAATCTCCAGTATCGCGATGAGCAGCCAGCCCAATGCTGCCGCCACCGGAGCGCCGATCAATAGCGCGGCCCATTGCCAGAGCGGCATTCCAGCCACCTGATGTTTCACCAAAACTGCGGGCAGCTTACTTTCTACCTGCCGCGCTTCCGCTTGGTCCGACAACTCGGGCAGCTTTACCAGCGTCTCCGCCGATACCAGCCAGATTTTTCCCGCAGCAGGATCCGTGACCCGCACCATGTCGAGATCATCTTCGACATCGCCTGCCGACATCGTCCCAAGTTTTTGCCGCCCCAGCGGCACACCTTCCTGCGGAGTGCCTTCCGGCTGGTTGTAGCGGCTGGGATTTCCGCTGAACGCATGATCCAGAACGAACTTCAACTTGGACGCAGTCTGCTCGCCCTCAGTCTGACGCCGCGCCGGAGTCATCTGAAGATATTGCGCGGCAATGCTGTAATCGCCCGCCTGCGCGGCCTTCAGAAAGCCCAGAATTGAACTCGAAGGGGTTGTGCGCCCCAGCGGATCAGAAGGAGCCGGAGTCGTGGATGCTGTGCCCTGTAGCGCCTGAGTAATTGCGGCCTGCGCGGATAAAGAAACACTGGTGCCGGCAAGTGCAATCGAGAAGAGAACGACCTGGAAGAGACGGACCATATTCGAATCTCGCAGCCGTGTGGCGCGGGCGCCCCCGCCCGCGTATGCGTAATCAGTGGTGCATCATTGTATCGAATCTGCAGTTGCTGTTCCGAACGAGAGAAGGCGTAATGATCTCGACGCAAGCTAAGAATTGTCATCCTGAGCGGAGCCGTGACGTAGCGAGGCGAAGTCATGGCGGAGTCGAAAGCCTGCCCTGAGGTGACAGTCGCAGGGGGTCTCTGCCAACCACAGATTGACTCGCCAGCGATGACTTACCCGCGTTTCGGCCGATAGATGTGCGTGCTGGTCCCGAAGAATACCTCAGCCGACTCCATCACTGTTTCGGTGAGGGTCGGATGCGGATGAATCGTCAAAGCTATGTCTTTCGCTAGTGCCGCCATCTCAATGGCCAGCACTCCTTCGGCGATCATTTCGCCCGCTCCAACTCCAACGATTCCCACTCCCAGCACGCGCTCGGTCTGCGGATCGAAAATCAATTTCGTCATGCCCTCTGGCCGGTCCAGAGTGACGGCGCGTCCTGACGCCGCCCATGGGAATCTCGCAACCTTGATCTCGCGATTCTCTTTCTGGGCCTGCGTTTCCGTGAGCCCCGCCCACGCCACTTCCGGATCGGTGAATACCACCGCAGGAATCGCATTCGGCTCGAATGCAACTTTGTGCCCCGCGATTGCCTCGACAGCCGTTCTGCCTTCGTGCGACGCCTTGTGCGCCAGCATCGGCTCGCCAACCACATCCCCAATCGCGTAAATCGCCGGATCATCCGTCTGCAACTGCTTATTCACTTGGATGAATCCACGCTGTCCCGCTTGCACCCGCGTCTTGTCCAATCCCGGGATCTCAGAGTTTGGCCTGCGTCCCACCGAAACCAGCACGCGGTCGAACACTTTCTCCTGCTGCGTTCCATCCTGCGCCTTTAACGTCGCGCGAATTCCGTTGCCTTCGTCCTTCACTGCACCAACGGTAGTGTTCAGCAGAATTGCCTCAAACATCTTTTCGAGACGCTTGTGCAGAGGAAGCACAAGATCCCGATCCGCCCCGGGCAGCAGTCCGGGAAGCATTTCGACGACTGTCACTCGCGTCCCGAGCGCCGCGTAAACAGATCCGAGCTCGAGCCCGATATAGCCCCCGCCAACCACTAGAAGCGATCCAGGGATATCTTCCAGATTCAACGCACCCGTGGAATCCATCATCCGCGGCGTTTCGAGCTTCAACGTGGGAACTACCGCCGGCCGCGATCCAGTAGCAATAATGATGCGATCGAAACTCATCGATTCCTGAGTGCCATCGTTCTTCGTGACGTTCAGCGTATTCGAATTCTCAAAGGCCGCGCGGCCCTGCACATAGTGGACTTTCCGCTGCTTCGATAGCACCCCGAGTCCGCCCGTCAGTTTCTTGACGACGCCTTCTTTGAACGAGCGCAGCCGAGCCAAATCGATCTTGGGAGCAGGGAACTCGATCCCCCAATCCTTCGCCTGTTGCGATTCCTCAATCAGCTTCGCCACGTGCAGCAGCGCCTTCGAAGGAATGCATCCGCGGTAAAGACAAACGCCGCCCGGATTCAACTCCGGATCGATCAGCGTAACGCTCATGCCAAGATCGGCAGCAAGAAATGCGGCAGCGTATCCACCCGGACCGCCACCAATCACTGCAACTTTAAGGGATTGCGTGTCAGACATGTATGAGGTCAAGTCCCAAAGAAATCGAACCTAAATACTCGCTGTCATCCTAAGGCGCGCATTTTGCGCCGAAGGACCTATGCATTTCGCCGACAGCATCGATGATGCCAGCAAAGTGCACAGGTCCTTCGCTTCGCTCAGGATGACAAGCTGAAAACTATCCCTGCACCGACAACAAAAACGGCTGCTCAAACGCCTCCGCGATCCACCGCAGGAATCTCGCGGCGTCAGCGCCATCAATCAGACGATGATCATAGGAAAGCGAGAGCGGCAAGATCAGCCGAGGCTCAAATTTTCCGTTGATCCACTCCGGCTCCATCCGCCCGCGCGAGATGCCAAGTATTGCGACTTCCGGGAAGTTCACGATCGGAGTGAATCCAATTCCACCGATCCCGCCCAGGTTCGTGATCGTGAAGGTCCCGCCTTCCATATCAGACGGCGCCAGCTTCTTGTCGCGAGCCTTCTTCGAAAGCCCCGACAATTCCACCGCCAGCTCGACAATATTCTTCTTCTCGACATCGCGAATCACCGGCACCAGCAGCCCCCGGTCCGTATCCGCCGCCACGCCAATATTGATGTACTGCTTGTAAACAATTTCTTCCTTCTCAATATCGATGCTGGCATTGAATTGCGGGAAAACTTTCAGCGCCGCTGCGCAGACCTTCAACGCAATCGCAGTGACAGTCATTTTTCCGCCGGCTTCTTCTGCCTTGGGCGCAAACCGCGCGCGCAGCTGCTCGAGTTCCGTGATGTCCGCGCGATCATGCTGCGTCACATGCGGAATCGTGTTCCAGGCCTCGGCCAGATGCTCGGCCGTCTTCCGCCGCACCCCGCGCATCGAAACGCGCTCGATCTTTCCCCATTTGCCAAAGTCCGGAAGCTGCGGCTGGCGGAAGTGTCCAGCTTGCGGAGCCGCTTGCGCACTCGCCGCCGACAGAATCACGGACTTTGTGTGGACCTTTACATCATCTTCACTGATTCGTCCGCCCGGCCCGGACCCTCGCACCGCATAAATGTCGATCCCCAGCTCGCGCGCCAACCGCCGTACATGCGGCGCCGCAGGCACGGGCTGCCTATGCTCCGTACCCGCGACCTTGCCCAGTTGCGCGGGCATGCTGAATGCCGGAGTCGCCTGTTGCGGCTGGTCCGGAGGAAGCGCCTGCTCCTCCGTTTTCCCCTCAGCCTTGATCGCCGCCTGGAATGCCAAGCGCGCACCGTGCTGTCCAGAAACATGCTCGACCGGAGCCGTTCGCGGCCGTGCAGGCTCAGCCGTGGCCGCTGTGCCTTCCAGTGTGAAGATCACCTGCCCGACCTTGATCTTCTCGCCTTCTTTTACCCGGATCTCCTTCACCACGCCGCTCACCGACGACGGCACTTCTACTACCGCCTTGTCCGTCTCCAATTCCATGACCGGCTGGCCTTCGGAGACTTTCGTCCCCGGGGAAATCATCAGGCGCACCAGATCGCCTTGCGAAATGTTCTCGCCAAGCTCCGGCAACTTGAATTCAGTTGCTCCCGAGGCGGCGCTCGACGACCCGCGTGGAGCGGTAGTCGCTGCTGAAGGAGCCGTCTCGTGTGCCGCAGTAGAAACTTTTGCCGGTGCTGAGGCGGGAGCTTGTTTCGCAGGAGCCGGAGGAGCTGTCGTTTCTTTCACGGGTGCGGCAGAAGCCGGACCCTTGGCCGCTGCAGCCGAGCTACCATTCCCTTCCGCGCCATCCACCGTGAAGATCACCTGCCCCACCTTGATCTTCTCGCCCTCTTTTACCCGGATCTCTTGCACGGTCCCGCTCACCGACGAAGGCACCTCAACGACAGCCTTGTCGGTCTCCAGTTCCATCACCGACTGCCCGGCATCGACCTTCGCGCCCGGTTCGACCATGAGGCGCACCAGGTCGCCCTGAGAAATGTTTTCGCCCAATTCCGGAAGCTTGAATTCAATCATTTGAGTCATTATTCGATTCGGTCATTGAGCGACTGCCTGTGAAGATCCGCCAATGAGTGCAATCGCTCAATCACCCGATCACTCAATGGCTCAATTCTCAGTTAGCTGATGGCCGGATTCATCTTCTCCGGATTGATTCCCAATTCCTGCACAGCCCGTTTCACCACGTCCGTTCCGACTTTCTTCTCTCGCGCAAGCGCCCCCAGAGTTGCCAGCACGATGTGCTTGGCATCCACTTCGAAGAAGTCTCGCAACGCAACGCGATTCTCGCTCCGTCCGAAACCATCCGTTCCCAGCGAAACGAGCTGTCCCGGGACCCACTTGCCCAAGCTCTCCGGCAAGACCTTCATATAGTCCGACGCCGCAATGAACGGCCCCTGAGCATCCTTCAGCGTCTGCGTTACATACGGCACCTTCGCCGCCTCGCCCGGATGCAGCATATTCCAGCGCTCGCAATCATTCGCATCGCGATACAGCTCTTTGTAGCTGGTGACGCTCCATACGTCCGACGCCACGCCGTATTTCTCTTCAAGAATCTGCTGCGCCTTCAGCACTTCGAACATGATCGAGCCACTGCCCAGCAACTGCGCGCGAAGTTTCGCATCGTTCTTCGCCGACGCCCTGAATCGATACAGCCCTTTCAGAATGCCTTCCTTGACGCCAGCTCCATCCGGCATTTCCGGCATCGGCAGCGGCTCGTTTCCTACGGTCAGGTAATAGAACACCGACTCCTGATCGATATACATCCGCTTGATGCCGTCCTGAATAATGATCGCAATCTCGTACGCAAACGCGGGATCGTACGCCAGCAAATTCGGCACCGGCAGAGCCAGCACATGGCTGTGTCCATCCTGGTGCTGCAATCCTTCACCCGCCAGCGTAGTGCGTCCCGCAGTTCCGCCGATCAGGAATCCGCGGCAGCGCATATCTGCCGCCGCCCAGATCAGGTCCCCAATGCGCTGGAACCCGAACATCGAGTAATAGATGAAGAAGGGAATCGTGTTGATTCCGTGATTCGCATACGCGCATCCCGCCGCGATCAGCGAGCACATCGACCCGGCTTCGGTGATGCCTTCTTCGAGGATCTGCCCGTTCTTCGCTTCCTTGTAATAAAGGAGCGTGTCCATGTCGACCGGCTCGTAATTCTGTCCAACGCTCGAATAGATTCCCACCTGCCGGAACAGCGCCTCCATTCCGAACGTGCGCGCCTCGTCGGGAACGATGGGCACAATGAACTTGCCCAACTCTGGATCGCGCAGCAGTTTTGCCAGCAGGCGCACGAACACCATCGTCGTCGAAACTTCGCGCCCGTCGGTGCCTTTGTGGAACTCCTCGAAGTGCGAATCAGGGAACGGCTTCATCGCAGCGGCACGCGGCTTCCGAGCCGGCATGTATCCGCCCAACTGTTGACGCCGCGCCTGCATGTACTTGATTTCCGCGCTGTCGTCCGCCGGACGATAGAACGGCGCTTTGTGCAACTCATCATCCGGGATGGGAATGCCAAACCGCGACCGGAACATCTCCAGTTCATCGTCGTTCAGCTTCTTCTGCTGGTGCGTGATGTTCTTCCCTTCACCCGCTTCACCGAGCCCGTATCCTTTGATCGTCTTCGCCAGCACGATCGTGGGAGCTCCCGTGTGATCCACAGCCGCCCGGAACGCTGCATGAACCTTGATCGGATCATGTCCGCCCAGCCGCATCCGCGCCAACTGGTCGTCGGACAAGTGCTCCACCATCTTCAACAGCCGCGGATCGCTGCCAAACAGGTTCTGCCGGAAATATGCGCCGCTCTCAACGAAATACTTCTGATACTGACCATCGCTGATTTCGCCCAGTCGCCGGACCAGCAACCCATCGCGATCATTCGCAATCAGACTGTCCCAATCGGATCCCCAGATGCACTTGATCACGTTCCAGCCAGCGCCGCGGAAAATCGCTTCCAGTTCCTGAATGATCTTTCCGTTCCCGCGCACCGGACCATCGAGCCGCTGCAGGTTGCAATTCACCACGAAGATCAGGTTGTCGAGTTTCTCGCGCGACGCCAGCGTGATCGATCCCAGCGACTCTGGTTCGTCCATCTCGCCATCGCCCAGGAATGCCCAAACCTTCCCGCCCGTCGACGTCTTGAGCCCGCGGTTCTCCAGATACTTAATGAACCGCGCGTGATAGATCGCCTGGATCGGCCCAAGCCCCATCGAAACCGTCGGGAACTCCCAGAAATCCGGCATCAGCCACGGATGTGGATAAGACGAAAGGCCTCCGCCCGATTTCAGTTCACGTCGGAAATTCTCCAGCTTCTCTTTGGATAGTCGCCCCTCCAGGAACGCCCGCGAATAAATCCCCGGCGCAGCGTGTCCCTGGAA
>JASLEQ010000108.1 GCA_030151135.1 Candidatus Sulfotelmatobacter sp.
GCGAGCAGCCGGATGATGTTCGCCTCGCCCTTGAACGCGAGCGCTTCGTCGAGACCATCGACGAGGATGGTGATGGGCGAATTGAAGCCGCTCTGAAAGAGCGCGGCGATGGGGTTAGCCACCACCGCGTTGAACGATGCCTGTGGATTAAGGCCGGTGAGATTGAGATCGAGGATGACCCCGGTTACGGCCCCGGAGTTGGTAACGTTTTGTTGGACGTGAATGTTTACGCTGCGATCACCCGCATCAATCAGGGCGCGAGCGAAGTCGGGGTACTGTGCGGCCAGTTGCAAAGAGAGAGAGCGCGAGAAGCTGGATGGGTCAATCCAATCGCCGGCGCGAGCCACGCAAAAATGCGAGCCAGCGAGGAATCCGCTGCGGAATTCGGGACAAGTCCCGGGGGCGGGAACTTCGCCACGCGAGAATTGCACCAGCCGGGCAGCTATAGCCGTCTTTCCACTGCCTGGCTCGCCCGTGAGGAGCAGAAACCTTGGAGCGGTGGGATCGGCTAACCAGGCGTGAATGCGCTCGAATACCCAGTCTCTTTCCGAGAACCCATTTGTCCTCTCGGCGATATATGGATCGAAATCCAGCGCGCGCTTTGCCGTTTGGGTCGCCATGGGAATCCTAGGATTGGATTTGCCTGACACGGCTCATTTTGATGCACTGCATGGTACCAGAATTGAGCGTGGTTAGAACCTGGCAATTGGTCCAGAGCCTCAATCCAACTGCTATCGAGTGTGTCATCCCACTCGTTTCGCCTTGAATCCGATGACTTCTTCACTGTCTACGGCGTCTTGACGGATATCGAATGTGCCCGCCGTGACGGTCTCAACATCGGCGCCGATGGCTTTCTTGGCCCCTTTGAGGGACTGAACTACCTTGATATACGGTGCAGCGCTATCGACGTGCTTTTCCAATTCACCGGCGAATTCGGAATCGTTCTTCGCCCGCTCCTGAAGGACCTCGGTCAGATTACCCTCGTATTTCTCGGGTTTCTTTTCGAACAGAGAAAGGATCTGGGATTCTTCAGAATCGGAACTGAACTTGTTCTTCAGGTAGGTGAAGAGGTCCCTGGCTTTCTGGGCGGCGTCTTTGCCCAGTTCCTTGGCGAATTCTTCGGCGCCTTTGGCAACGTAGGGGCTCAACAGGGTTACGGCTGACGTAACAAGGGTTATCGGGTCCATTCCATCTCTCCTTGGTGGTTGGCTTCAATCGACGGATACGAAGTGTAAACCGAATATCGCTCGCTGCGCTACGCTCCGTTCCATCGTGGAGTTATCGTGTCCTCGTTCCAAGCCCCTCAACACTCGGCGACAGCATGCCGCGAGCAGGGACGCCCTGAGGCGCTCTTAGCCCACCCTTCCGCAAACGCGCGCAGAAGGGTGGCTGACGGTCGCTCATGGCCTTGGATGAGTAAGAGTGGAGACGAGGGGTTTATGATTTCCGCAAGCGATCAGTCCCTCCGGGCTCCCCGGTAGATAGCTCGGCGGTGTGAAATCAGGTATACGCGTGAATCGAGCCAACTCACAGAGGAGAAGATCATGAAAGGAACGGTTCTCTACGGTCCGCGCGACGTGCGATTTGAGGAGCGTGACTCGCCCCGGATCGAACAGCCTACTGACGCCGTCATTCGCATCGGCGTCACGTGCGTTTGTGGTTCCGACCTTTGGCCGTATCGAGGAATTCAGAAGATCGGACAGCCCACACCCATGGGTCACGAGTACTGCGGAATCGTCGAGGAAGTCGGGAGCGCAGTCAAGACGGTGAAGCCGCGCCAATTTGTCATTGGCTCGTTCTGCATCTCCGACAATACTTGCCCGAATTGCCGTAACGGCTATCAATCAGGATGCCAGAATCTCGAGTTCATGAGCCGCGCGCAGGCGCCGTATCTGCGCGTCCCATGGGCCGACGGAACTTTGGTGGCCACTCCCGGCATTCCTTCCGACGACCTGCTTCCTAGCCTTCTCACGATCTCCGATGTTCTGGGGACGGGGTGGTTCGCAGCCGATGCCGCCAACGTGAAGCCGGGATCGACCACGGTTGTTGTCGGTGACGGCGCGGTAGGCCTGCTGGGCGTACTGTCAGCCAAACAGATGGGCGCGGAACGTATCATCGCGATGAGCCGGCACGAGAAACGTCAGCAGCTTGCGCGCGAGTTTGGCGCAACAGACATCGTAACGGAGCGCGGCGATGAGGGAGTAGCCCGTATCAAGGACCTGACCAACGGCATCGGAGCCGATTCCGTGCTGGAGTGCGTCGGTACGGAGGAATCCATGATGCAGGCCATCCGCTCGACTCGGCCGGGTGGTTCCATTGGATATGTCGGCGTGCCTCATGGAATGAAGCTCGACGTGTGGCCGGTGTTTTTCCACCTCGTCCGCCTCCATGGAGGCCCGGCTCCAGTGCGCAGGTACCTGCCTGACTTGATCAAGCTGGTGTGGGACGGAAAAATCAATCCCGGAAAGGTATTCGATTTGACGCTTCCTTTGGACCAGGTCGCCGAAGCCTATTGCGCGATGGACGAACGCCGTGCCATCAAGGCATTGCTGCGGCCATAGTTGAAACCCCGATTTGTGGCAGCTCTGACTGAGGCAAACATGCGTCGCATTTTTATTACCGACAGCACGGATGGGCTGGGCTATGCAGCAGCGCGAACTCTCATCGAGGAGGGGCACCAAGTCCTCTTGCACGCGCGCTCGCAGGCGCGGAGCACCGTGCTTTCAGATCTGGCCTCGCAATCCCTGGGAATCGTAATAGGAGATCTCAGCAGCTCTGCCGAGACACACAAAATCGCCGAGCAGGTGAACGCTTTTGGTCGATT